>JBBQYZ010000060.1:0-9872 GCA_038208205.1 Gemmatimonadales bacterium
ACCGACCTACTATTTCCGCCATGCGCCTCGCCTTCCCTCTCGCTCTCCTCGCCCTCCTCCCCACCGCGTGTGCCCGCCCGTTCGTCGTCCCTGCCCCTGGCGAGCGTCATCTCGCCAACATCCGGCAGCTCACGAACGGGGGTGAGAACGCGGAGGCGTACTTCAGCGCCGACGGGAAGCGGCTGATCTTCCAGAGCGCGCGCGACGGACGGAGCTGCGACCAGGAGTTCGTCATGAACGTCGACGGCTCCCATCTGCGCCGCGTCTCGACCGGGACCGGAAAGACGACCTGCGGCTTCTTCTACGCGAACGACGAGCGAATTCTCTTCGGCTCCTCGCACGCGCTGCAGCGTGACTGTCCCGCCAGACCCGACCCCTCCAAGGGCTACGTCTGGCGCCTCGACCCGTTCGACATCTACACCGCGCGCCCCGACGGCTCCGACCTGCGTCGACTCACGGACTACGGGGTGTATACGGCGGAAGCGGTGGTGTCGCCCGACGGCCGGCGCGTCGTGTTCACGTCGCTCAAGGACGGAGACCTCGACATCTACACGATGAACGTGGACGGCAGCGGTGTGCGGCGTCTCACCACGGCGCCCGGCTACGATGGTGGTCCCTGGTGGTCGCCCGACGGGACGAAGATCGTCTACCGTGCCTGGCACCCGACCGACACGGCGCTTGCCGGCTACCGTGCGTTGCTCGCCGAGCGACTCGTGCGCCCCAACCGCATGGAGCTCTGGGTGATGAACGCGGACGGCACCGAGCAGCGCCAGATCACGCAGCTGGGCGGGGCGAACTTCGGCCCGTCGTGGACCGCGGATGGGCGGCGGCTGATCTTCTCCTCGAACTACACACAGCCGCGCAGCGGGAACTTCGATCTCTACCTCGTGAGCCTCGACGGCTCGGGACTCGAACGTCTGACGACGCACGAGGCGTTCGACGGTTTTCCGATGTTCAGTCCCGACGGGCGGCATCTCGTCTGGGCGTCCAACCGCCACGACGCGCGGCCAGGCGAGACGAACCTGTTCATCGCGGACTGGGTGCCATAGCGGCGGGCAGCAGCTGACGCAGTCGCGCGACGCGCAGGGCCGTCGCCGGTTCGTCGAGGTCGGTGCGCGCGCGTGCGAGCGCCGAGAGCACCGTGGAGCTGTCGCGATCGCCGAACGCCGCGCCGATGTCGCGGATGGAGAGGGCGAGCAGCTCGCGGCAGAGCAGCATGCAGAGGCGCCGCGGCTCGGCGAGGGCGCGCGTTCGCCCCGCTCCGATGAGTGCTTCGGGCGATACCCCCCACTCGGCCGCCACCGCCTCCTGCACCGCCTGCGCGCCCGAGCTCACCACGCCGGGATGCGCGCGCGTGGGGAAGGCCCGGCGGGCGAGGGCGAGGGTGAGTGGCGCGCCGTCGAGCAGGGCCATCGCCAGCAAACGCGTCAGACTCCCCTCGAGTGCGCGCACGCTCCCCTCGCACTGTGCCGCCAGGTGATGCGCGACGGCGGGCGGCAGCGTCACGTCGAGCGTGCGTGCCTTGGCGTGCAGGATCGCGACGCGGTGCGTCCAATCCGGCTCGCCGAGGGTGGCCACGTGTGCGCCACGGAATCGTCGGACGAGCCGGTTCGCGAGGGCATCGGCCCCGTCGGCCGCGTCGCTCGTGAGCAGGAGTTGTCGTTGACTCGTTACGGCGTCCGTGGCGAGTGCCGCGAGGGCGTCCTGGGCCGTGGCGTGCCGGTCGAGGACGTGCACGTCGTCCACCACGAGCAGGTCGGCGGCGCGCAGGTCGTCGATCACGGAGCCGGGAGAGCCCGCGGCGACGCCCACGGCCAGGCGACGAAGGAACTCGTCGGCGCTCACCAGGATCGCCGTTCGCCCTGGCCGGAGCGCGGCCTCTGCCGCGACGGCGTGGGCCAGGTGGGTCTTCCCGAGTCCGGTGGCACCCGTCAACAGTATGGGGTTGTACAACTTACCCGGAGCCACCGCCGCCGCCGAAGCTGCCGAATAGGCTTCCTCGTTGCTCTTGCCGACGATGAACTCCGGAAAGGTGTACCGGGGATTGAGGGCGACTGGCACGTCGGGCTGATGAGCAAGAGCCGTGACGTCAGGCTCCGCTGGCGCGCGCGGCTGTGGACAAGTGGTGGAGAGCACAGGGTCTGCTTCCCGTAGGGGCCATGGCATCCATCTGGAGTGGCGCCCTGACGTTCGGGCTCGTGAACATCCCGGTCTCCCTCGCCAGCGCCGTCCGCGCGGCTGACAAGACCAGCTTCCGCATGCTCCACAAGGAGGATATGACGCCGATCAAGTTCGAGCGCGTCTGTCCCCTCGACGAGGAAGTCGTGCCCTGGAACGAGATCGTGAAGGGGTACGAGTACGCCAAGGGGAAGTTCGTGGTCGTGACCCCCGAGGAGCTGGCGAAGGTGAAGACGCCGTCGAGCAAGGCGGTCGAGATGACGGACTTCGTAAAGTCCGACGAGATCGACCCTCGCTACTTCGACACGCCGTACTACCTCGTGCCGCAGAAGGGGGGCGAGAAGCCGTACGCCCTGCTGCGCGAGGCGCTCGCGCGCACCGACATGGTCGGCATCGGCAAGCTGACGCTCCGCCAGAAGGAGCACCTCGTGGCGGTGCGCCCGATCGGCGACGCGCTGGTGCTGGAGCTGATGCGGTTCGAGACGGAGCTCGTGGCGCCGGAGGAGCTCAACTTCCCCGACACTGACAAGCAGAACGTCCGGCCGCAGGAGTTGGCGATGGCCGAGCAGCTGATCGGCAACCTGGCCGAGCCCTTCGACGCGTCCAAGTACCACGACGAATACGAGGAGAAGCTCAAGCTCCTGCTCAAGGCGAAGCTCAAGGGGAAGAAGCTTCCCGACGACGAGATCGACGAGAAGCCGGAGCAGACCAAGGTCATCGACCTCGTCGCGCGGCTGCAGGAAAGCCTTGCCTCCACCGCGGCCAAGAAGCGCGGCGCCAGGAAGTCGACGACCGCGACGGCCAAGAAGCAGCCGGCCAAGACCACCCGCGCCAAGAGCGCGCGGAAACGCCGGGCCTCGTAGCGCTGGCGTCAGGCGACGCTACCAGTCGCGGGTCTCGCCGAATCGGCTGATCCAGAGCCGGTCGGTGTCCAGCCCCCGCGCGCGCCACAATTTCGGGGCGCGTTGCGGGGGCTCATCCATCGGCTCGTCGGTGAGACGGAAGGTGCCCCAGTGAATGCCGAGGACCAGCGGCATCGGGCACGCGGGGTGCGGCGCGGCAACGTCGATGCACGCCTGTATCGCCTCCGCGGGGTCCACGTGCACGACGTGCATGAACCAGCGGGGGTCGTACGCGCCGATCGGCATCATGACGAGATCGAATGGCCCGCACCGCTCGCCGACCGCGCCGAACTCCGGGTGGTAGGCCGTGTCGCCGACGAAGTACGCACGTCGACCGGCCACTTCGACGGCAAAGCCGCACCAGAGCGTCCGGTTCCGATCGCCCAGGCGGCGTGCGCTGAAGTGGCGCGTCGGTGTGCCGGTGATCGTCGCGCCGTGCACGTGCACCGACTGCCACCAGTCGAGCTCCACGACCTCTCGCACACCGAAGTCGCGCAGGTAGGGACCGAGATTGAGTGGCACGACCCAGGTCGCGTCGGGGTGCGTGCGCGCGAGCCGCATCACGGTGGGCTTGTCGAGATGATCGTAGTGGCTGTGCGACAGGAGGACGACGTCGAGCGGAGGCAGGCCGGCGAATGGCAGAACCGGTGGCATCACGCGGCGGGGCCCGGTCCACTGCACCGGAAAGGCGCGCTCGCTCCTCACCGGGTCCGTGAGGATGTTGACCCCACCAACCTGCAGGAGCACCGTCGAGTGGCCGATCCAGGTGGCGGTAGCGACGTCGGGCGCGGTGCGCGGCACCGTCACACGGGGGACCGCAGTTGGGAAGGAGCCGGACGCCGGGTTCGGTGCGCGCCCCTGCCGCCGACGCTCGCGCGCCCAGCGGAGCAGGTCGCGGATCCCGCGCGGCTCGCTGTCGAGCCACGGGTTGCGAAAGCGCCCGTTGGCCGAGTGATGGGCGGGCGCCGCCGCGTCGCCCGCCTTGCTCAGTGGTGCGCCCTCGGCGCCGGCGCGAGCGTAACCTCGTCGATGAAGCACCATCCCCAGTCCTCGCCGCGCTCGAAGCTGCGCATCACGGGATGGCGCGTGCCGTGGAAGTGTCCGGTCGCGTGCTGGTTCGGCGAGCTGTCGCAGCAGCCCACATGCCCGCACTCGAGGCAGAGGCGGAGATGCACCCAGTCGGCGCCGATGGCGAGGCATTCCTCACACCCGTCCGGCGTGCGCGGCGAGATGTCGTGCACGTGGTCGAGGTGGGTACAGCGGGGCTGGCTCATGCGCTGACTCCCAGGTGTGCGTGGACGAAGCTGATCGCCATCGCACCCTCTCCGACGGCGGAGGCGACGCGCTTCACCGAGCCGCTGCGCGCATCACCCGCGGCGAAGACACCGGGCAGGCTCGTCTCGAGGAAGAAGGGCGCGCGGTTCGCGGCGCGCCACGCCGGACCGGCTACGGTGGCCGCCGCGAGCCCCGGCCCGGTGACGACGAACCCCTTGTCGTCGAGCTCTACGCAGCCGCGCAGCCAGTCCGTGTGCGGCACGGCGCCGATGAAGATGAACAGCGCGAGGGTGGGCAGGTGCAGGTCCGCCGCGCCAGCCACCGAGCGAAGCGTGACGCCGCGCAGCGCGTGCCGACCCTCGAGCGCAACGACGACGCGGCGCGTGTGGACGGTGACGTTCTTCATCCCCTCGATGCGATCCACGAGATAGCGCGACATGCTCCGGCCCAGATCGTCGCCGCGGATCACGAGGTGCACGCGACGCGCGTGCCGCGCGAGGTAGACCGCGGCCTGCCCCGCCGAGTTTCCCCCGCCCACCACGACGGTGTCGTCTCCGCTGCAGAGCCGTGCTTCCATCTCCGTGGCGGCGTAGTAGATGCCCGCTCCCTCGAAGTCTTCCAGCCGCGGCACGTCGAGCCGCTTGTACTCGATTCCGCTCGCGACCACGATCGCCCGCGCGTGCAGCTCGGTGCCATCCTCGAGCACCACGACGCGCGCACCACCGTCGAGGCGCAACACCTTCACCAGGCGCGGCACGGACAGCTGCGCGCCGAACTTCTGCGCCTGAAGCAGTGCGTTCTGCGCGAGCTCGCTGCCGGAGATCCCGGCGGGGAACCCGACATAGTTCTCGATCCGCGAGCTCGTCCCCGCCTGGCCGCCGGCCGCGAGGCCGTCGAGCACCAGGGTGTTGAGCCCCTCCGACGCGGCGTACACGGCGGCGGCGAGCCCGGCGGGCCCGGCGCCGACGATCACGAGGTCGTACATCTCGCCCGCATCGACCCGCTGCTCCAGCCCGATGTAGCGCGCGAGGTCGCTCACGCTCGGGTTGCTCCGCCACCGGCCGTCGCGGCCGATCACCACCGGAGTCTCGGACGCCGCCACTCCCATCGTGCGCAGCAGCGACTCGGCGTCGGCGTCGAGCTCGAGGTCGAGCCAGGTGTAGGGCACAGCGTTGCGCTGCGCGCACTCGCGCAGCGCGTGCGCCGTGGGGGCGGAGCGGGGGCCGATGATCTTGATCCCCTCGAAGCCGCCGTCGACGAGCAGGGTGCGGCGCGTGAGAAAGGCGCGGAGCAGCGTCTCGCCGGTCTCGGGGAGCTCGCTCACCGCACGGCGCAGCGCCGCAGCGTCGAGCGCGAGGACCTCGCCGTCCGCGAGCACACAGGCGCTCACGAGGGCGTTGCGCCCCGAGACCATGTCGATGTCGCCGGTGAACTCGCCGGGAGCGTGCACGGCGACGCGGCGCGGCTCGCCGTGCGACCGCTCCTGAATCTCGACGGCGCCCGACAGCACGACGTAGAAATTGAAGTCGCGGTCGCCCTCGTGCCAGAGCACCTCGCCGGCCAACACGCGGCGCACCGTCCCGCGCGAACGCAGCGCGTCGATGTCCACGGCCGTGAGCGTCGGAAATGCGATCTCCTGATCGGTCGCCATGGCGCGTGGTGCGTGATCCGTGGTACGTGAGACGTGGTCCGTGACCCTGCGCGGCGCCGTACCGGGCCGTGCTCTTGCAAGGTATCACGACAGTCGTCTCGACGTTCCCGGGCCACGTTCCACCATCACCCGCCACGCATCACCGCATGGAGACGCCTGCCGTCCGCGCGCCCGATTTCCCTGATACGCTCGAGTGGATCCACTCCGGCGGCCGCCGTCTCACGCTCGCCGACTTCCGTGGGAAGCTGCTGCTGCTCGACTTCTGGACCTACGGCTGAATCAACTGCCTACACGTCCTCCCGCAGTTGCGGGAGCTCGAGGCACGGTACCCGAACGAGCTGGTCGTAGTCGGCGTGCACAGCGGCAAGTACACCGCCGAGCGCGACTCCGCGCGCATCCGCGATGCCTCCATCCGTCTCGGTGCCGTGCATCCCACCGTCAACGATCGACAGTTCCGCCTGTGGCGCGCCTACGCCGTGCGCGCCTGGCCCACCCTCGTAGCGGTCGACCCCCGTGGGGCCGTGGTCGGCATGCAGGCGGGAGAGTTCACGGCGGAGTCGGTATCTCCGTTCGTCGAGCGGGTGCTGAATGCGTCGCGCACGGCGGGCGCCCTCGTGGAAGGACCGATGCACGTCGCGGCCGACGGGCCCACGATGGTGCCGGGCGTGCTCGCCTATCCCGGGAAGGTCGCCGTTGATGGTCGGCGCATTGCCGTGGCCGACAGCGGGCACCATCGCGTGCTCGTAGGCACCCTCGACGACAGCGGACGTCGGATGCACGTCGAGCGCACCCTCGGTGGCCAGCACGACGGATATCGGGATGGCGCCGATCCGCTCTTCCGCAATCCGCAGGGTCTCGCCTTCGCCGGGGCCACGCTCTACGTCGCGGACGCCGGTAATCACACCGTGCGTGGTGTGGCGCTCGACAGTGGGGAGACGCGCACGGTCGCCGGCACCGGCGCGCAGTTGCGCTCGGAACGCGACATGGCCGGTGGTGCGTTGAGCTCACCGTGGGATCTCGCCGTCGCCGACGACGTGCTGTACGTCGCCATGGCGGGGGTGCACCGTCTCTGGACGGTGCGTCTCACCACGGGCGAGGCGGCTCCGTTCAGCGGCAGTGGTGCCGAAGAGTTGCACGACGGCCCCCACGCCGAGGCGGCGTTCGCACAGCCGATGGGAATCTGCGTGGATGGAGGGCTGCTGTATGTCGTCGATGCGGAGTCGAGTGCCGTGCGCGTCGTCGATCGCGACCTGGGCGGAGCGGTGCGCACCGTGGTGGGCACCGGCCTGTTCGACTTCGGCGACGTGGACGGATCCGGCGACGAGGTGCGCATGCAGCACCAGCAGGGGATCGCCTGCGCGCCGGACGGCCGGCTGCTCGTCTGCGACTCCTACAACGACGCCCTCAAGTGGGTCGACCCCGCCACGCGCTCGGCCGAGACATGGGTGCGGGGCTTTCACGAGCCGTCGGGGCTCGCGATGGGGAACGGGGTCGTCTACGTCGCCGACACCAACGCCCACCGCATCGCCGTCGTCGATTCGGCCGGGCGAGTGGACGAGGTCACGATCGACTGATCAGCGTGGTCGCGACAATGGTAGCGACCTTCTGGTGGCGACCGTCAGATGGCGACCGTCAGGTGCGCCAGGCGCCGAGATTTCCGCTCAGGTGCTCCGACGACCGCATCCCGGCGAGTACCGCGTTGACTCCCGTGAGCGACGACACGAAGCGCAGCGCGCACTGTGCGTCGGTCGCGCACTCGGGAAACAGCGCGCGCACCTCGTCCGGCAGCTCCGCCGTCAGACGGCCCTGCATGAGGGGCGCGCTCGCGACGACGGCGATCCCCAGCGCGTCGGCCGCCTCGAGCAGCGGCACGAGCTTGCGGCCGAGCGGCTGGGTCGGAAGGCGCGCCGCTTCCGGCATCGCGAGGCTGATCGGGAGCTGGACGGCACGGAAGTGGTGTGCCGTGCCGCCGACGTCGCGTGCCAGGGCGACGAGCTCGGCGAGTGTCAGGTGCTGTCGGTGGTCAGGGTGCACGCGAAGCCCGAGCCAGGTGGCGCAACCGTAGCCGGCGATCTCACCCGCCTGCGATCGCTCCTCGAGCAGCGCGAATGCTTCGAGCATGCGCTGCCGGAAGGTCGGGCGGTCCACGCCGAGCAGCTGCTCCTCGGGATTGTGGACGTAGTAGATGTCGATCGTGTGCAGTCCCAGATTCGCGCGGCTCGCCGCGAGCTGGTGCGCGAGATAGCGCGGAGCGATCGAATGACCGCCGCGCGCGAGCTCGTCGCGCGTCACGATGCCAGGGGCTATCAACTCACGCTCGAGCCACGCGTCGTACGCCTCGCGCGAGGCGGGTGGCGCCCCGTCGAGGGCCACGTAGCCTCCTTTCGTGCAGATCACCAGCTCATCGCGGCGCACTTCGCCCGCGGCGATCGCCTCGACGACGGCGCGGCCCACGGCGCGCTCCGAGCGCTGACACCGGTAGTTGATCGCGGTGTCGAAGAGGTTCACGCCGGAGGCGATCGCGGCGCGAACGGTGGCGGCGTAGGCCGCGTCGTCCTCGTCGGTGCAGTCTCCGAGGTACGTGCCGAGGCCGAGCGCGCTGGTCGTGAGCTTGCGCGGGAAATCGCGCCAGAATCCGTCCGGCCGGCTGGTGAGACGCTCGGCGAACCGGCGGGTACCGGCTCGAGTCGCCCGCCGATTGTCGCGGGTGGCAGGGACGGACACGGTCAGGGTCGTGCCATGATCGGGCGGGGCGTCGGTCGCGCGGTGTGACATATGAGTGTCGGGAGGGTATGAGTGCCGCCCCTGTGAGGCAAGGGCGTCGCACCCGGCATTGCCGTTGCTGTGGAGGGTTGCCGGTCCTTTGACGTGAGCACCCGGCCGATGCTCGGCGTCGGCAACCATCTGCATCTGCAACGCTGCGTGCCCGCAACGCCCCGGTCATCCGCTCCGTTCCCGAACCCCACTCGCACGTGACGCGCTACATCCTGCTCGCCATTCTTGGCACCACCGCCTGCTCAACACAGCGGCCTCAGGTGCTGACGCCCGTTCGCGTCGACAGCGCCGCGCGCCCCGTTTCAGCCGCGCCGGCCACTGCCCCCGCGGTAGCGTCGACGACCGGGCCCACGACGGGGGCCGCAGCGAGCCCCGCTTCGATGAGTGGCGTTCGCACGACGACCGACGATCCGATCGCGCGCATCGATCGCATGGAGTGGCCCGGTCCCAACGCCTTCCGTTCGGCGTCCGGTGCGCCCGGCCCCGACTACTGGCAGCAGCGCGCCGACTACACCATCGCCTCGTCGCTCGACACCGCGCAGCAACGTGTGAGCGGCACCGTCACGATCCGTTACACGAACAACTCGCCCGACACGCTCCGCTTCGTCTGGTTGCAGCTCGACCAGAACCTGTACCGCCCGGGCAGCAAGGGGTCGGCGCTCTTTCCGGCCGACTCGCGCTGGGGCGTGCGGGGCTTCGAAGGCGGGTATGAGCTGAGCGGCGTCCAGGTGAATGGTCGTGGCAATACGGTGCATGTGGACGACACGATGGGGCGCATCGACCTCGACCAACCCCTCGCGCCCAAGGGCGGCAAGCTCACCGTCACGATGCGCTTCACCTTTCGCGTGCCGGAGCACGGGTCGGACCGGATGGGCCGCGACAGCATGCTGTACGAGATCGCGCAGTGGTACCCGCGCATGGCCGTCTACGACGACATCCGTGGTTGGAACACCGACCCCTACTTCGGGCAGGGAGAGTTCTATCTCGAGTACGGCGACATCGACTTCAGCGTGACCGCGCCCGCCGGCTACACGGTGGCAGCAAGCGGCGTCCTCCAGAACGCGGCCGAGGTGCTGACGGCGGCGCAGCGC
>JBBQYZ010000061.1:0-9871 GCA_038208205.1 Gemmatimonadales bacterium
GGGGAACCTTGGCCGAACGAAGCTCCGCCTCGGTGCCGGCGGCGTGTACGCGGCCGAGGTCCTCGCAGCGGTCGGCGTCGACGATCACCGGCGCGGCGTGGGGCGGCGGGGTGTCGGCATCCCAGAAGAAGAACTCCTTGCGGTTGCCCTTGAACGCGACTTCGACCAGGTGCAGCACGCTACTCGACGTACTGCCCCATCTTGAGGAACTTCTCGCGTCGACGGCGCACGAGCTTGTCCGGCTTGAGGCCCCGCAGGTCGTCGAGCTGGCGAAGCAGGGTTTCCTGCAGCGCCGCGGCGGTGGCCTCGTGATTGGCGTGCGCGCCACCGGCCGGCTCGGGGATGATCTCGTCGATCACGCGCAGCTCGAACAGGTCGGGCGCCGTGATGCGGAGTGCGGTGGCGGCTCGCTCGCGCATCTCGGGCTTGCCATCCTTCCAGAGGATGGCGGCGGCCCCCTCGACGCTGATCACGGAGTAGACCGAGTTCTCGAGCATGTTCACGCGGTCGGCGACGCCAAGTGCCAGCGCGCCACCGGAGCCGCCCTCGCCGATGACCGTGGCCAGGATCGGCGTCTCGAGCCGGCTCATCTCGAACAGGTTGCGGGCGATCGCCTCGCTCTGTCCACGCTCCTCGGCGCCGAGGCCAGGCCAGGCGCCCGGAGTGTCGATGAAGGTGATGACGGGGACGTGGAACTTCTCGGCCAGCTTCATGAGACGGAGCGCCTTGCGATATCCCTCGGGGTGCGGCATGCCGAAGTTGCGCCGCAGATTCTCCTTGGTATCGCGCCCACGCTGAGGTCCGATAACCATCACCGTTTCGCCATCCAGCCGAGCCCACCCGCCGACTATCGCCGCGTCATCGCGAAAGGCGCGGTCGCCGTGCAGCTCGATGAAGTCGGTGAAGCAGAGGCGCAGGTAGTCGTCGGTGAGCGGCCGCCGGTTGCTGCGCGCCACCTGGACGCGCTGCAATGGAGTGAGAGTGCGGTAGATCTCGTCGCGAAGGCCGGAGGCCTTGCGTTCCAGCTCCGTGATCTGATCAGCCACGTCGAGCTGGCGCTCGTCGGCGAGCTTCTTCAACTCGTCGATCTGCTTCTCCAGCTCGAAGATCGGCTTCTCGAACTCCAGGGTCGCAGTCGCCATCCGTTGTCAGCTCCCGCGCACGAGGCGGACGCGCTCGTTGCCGAGCAGCGCCCGCAGGTCGGTCAGCGCGGCCTGGGTGGCCGCGAGTCTGAGTGAGCGCGACCTGAGTCGCGCTCGCGTTCCGTTTCCGTCACTCCAGCGCAGCTCGAGCGGCGGGGCGCCCGAATGCGGCGTCGCGTGAGCGTCGATGACCGCCCGCACGTCCTGCATCGCCTCGGGAGCGATCGCCTCACCCAACGTCAGCTCGATCGCGATCGACACCTGGCCATTGAGGCGCAGCTCAGCGAACGGGGTGACCGATTCCACGATGAAAGTGGGGCTGTCCGCGTCCTGGTCCCGTTTGGAGTAGCCACCTTTCATGAGCACCGGCACGTCGCTCCGCACGCGGTCGGCCAGCAGCCCCCAGCTCTCGGGGAAGACCAGCACCTCGGAAGATCCCGAAAAATCCTCGACTGTCAACCGGGCGAACTCGGCGCCGGACCGCTTGCTGATCTGGCGCTTGATCGCCGTGACCACCACGCCGAGCGAGATCGGCTCCGGCGTCCACTTGCCGAGGTCAGACACTGTGGCGGTCGCGAAGAGCTCGCACTCCATGCGGTACGGCTCGAGCGGGTGGCCGCTGATGTAGAAGCCAAGGATCTCCTTCTCGCGGGTAAGCCGCTCGGATTCGGCCATCGGGGCGACGTTCGCCAGCGTGCGCGGGGCGTGCGCGGCGCCATCCGTGCCGTCGACCGGTCCGCCGAACAGGGAGACCTGACCCATCGCCTTCTCCTGCTGCTTGAGGGAGGCTTCCTGCATGGCGCCATCGAGCGCCGTCCAGTACTGCGCGCGGTGGCCTCCCAGCTCGTCGAGCGCCCCCGACGCGATCAACGCCTCGAAGACGCGCTTGTTGCAGGCGCGCAGGTCCACCCGGTCGGCGAGGTCGAAGAAGCTCTCGAACGGCTTCGCGCGCTTGGCCGAGAGCACGGAATCGATGGCGCCCCGGCCGACGTTGCGGATGGCGCCGAGGCCGAAGCGGATGCGGCGTTCGTCGAGCACGGTGAACTTGTAGCCCGACTCGTTCACGTCCGGCGGCAGCACCTCGATCCCCATCTCGCGCGCCTCGTTGATGAACTTGACCACCGAGTCGGTGTCGCCGATGGACGAGGAGAGGATCGCCGCCATGAAGTCGGCGGGGAAGTGCGCCTTGAGATACGCCGTGTGAAAAGAGATGACGGAGTACGCGACCGAGTGTGACTTGTTGAAGCCGTACCGTCCGAAGGTCTCGATCTGACCCGCGAGCTCCTCGATGATCTTGCGGTCGTAACCGCGGGCAATCGCCTTGGCGACGAACTTGTCGAGCTCGTGTCGAATGAGCACCGGATCCTTCTTGCCGACCGCCTTGCGCAGGACGTCGGCTTCGGCGAGCGAGATGCCGGCGAGCGTCTGCGCGAGCCGCATCACCTGCTCCTGGTAGGTGATGACGCCGTATGTCGGCTTGAGGATCGGCTCGAGCTCGGGGAGCGCGTAGCTCACGGGCTCCTCGCCGCGCTTGCGGCGCTGGTAGACCTTGTGCATACCCGCGTCGAGCGGACCAGGACGCAGCAGCGCGTTCGAGGCGACGAGGTCATCGAAGCTGTCGCAGCGGATGGCGCGCAGCATGTCGGTCGCGAGCGGCGACTCGAACTGGAACACGCCGATCGTGCGACCCGCGCGCAGCATCTGGTACGTCGCGGGATCCGCCATGTCCACGGCATCGAGATTCGGCCGCGTGCCGGTGCGCGCCTGGATGTTGTCGAGGGCATCGCGGATCACCGTGAGGGTGGTGAGCCCGAGGAAGTCCATCTTGAGCATGCCGGCGTGCTCGAGACAGTTCATGTCGTACTGCGTGACGATCACCGTCTCGTCGCTGCCCGCGCCGGCGCCCTTGCTGTTGACCGTGAGAATCGGGACGTAATCGTCGAGCGGGCCAGGGGCGATCACCACGCCGGCCGCGTGCACTCCAGTGTGGCGCGACAGCCCTTCGAGCGAGATCGCGTAGTCGAGCATCGTGCGTACGCGGTCGTCCGACTTGTAGAGCTTCGCGATCTCGGGAACCTGGGTCGTCGCCTCCTTGACGGTGAGCGAGAAGGCGGGCCCGTTCGGGATCAGCTTGGCCAGCGCATCGGTCTCGGCAGGCGTGAAGCCGAGGGTGCGGCCGACGTCCTTGATCGCCGCGCGCGATTTCATCGTCCCGAAGGTGACGATCTGGCCGACCGACTCCTTGCCGTACTTCTGCCGCACGTACTCGATCACCTCGCCGCGGCGCTCGAAGCAGAAGTCGACGTCGATGTCGGGCATCGAGACGCGCTCCGGATTCAGGAAACGCTCGAACAGCAGGTCGTACTTGAGCGGACAGACGTCGGTGATGCGAAGCGCGTAGGCCACGAGCGAGCCAGCCGCTGACCCGCGGCCGGGGCCGACTGGGATGTCGCGATCGCGCGCCGCCTTGATGAAGTCGTAGACGATGAGGAAGTAGCCGGCATAGCCGGTGCGCGTGATGACGTCGAGCTCGTAGTCGAGCCGCTCTCTCACCTCGTTCGGAAGCGTCTCGCCGTAGCGCTCGTGGGCACCGGCCGTCGCGAGCCGCACGAGCAGCTCGTTCTCGCTGTTGACCTCGGGGGGCAGCGGGAACGACGGGACGTAGTACTTCTTCTCGAAGGCGAAACCCGCCTCGTCGGCGATCTTGAGCGTGTTCTCGAGGACGTCGGCGCGCTCGGGAAAGCGCTCGCGCATCTCAGGCGCACTCTTGAAGTAGAGCCCCCGGTCGTAGTGCATGCGGTTCTGATCGGCGAAGTCCTTGCCGAGCCCGATGCAGAGCAGAATGTCATGCGCCTGGTGGTCGCCGGCCTTCAGGAAGTGCGCGTCGTTGGAGGCGATGATCGGCAGGCCGAGCTCGTCGCCGAGCCGGATGATGCCGGCGTTGTGGTGGGCCTGTCCCTCGGAGTCGTGGGCCTGGACCTCGAGGTAATAGCGGTCCTTGAAGACGTCCGCGTACCACTGGGCAGTCTCGCGTGCACCCGCCTCGTTACCCGCCTGCAGATTGGTGGCGATCTCGCCGGCGAGGCAGGCGGAGCTCACGATCAGCCCTTCGCTGTAGCGGGCGAGCAGCTCGCGATCGACGCGCGGCTTGCTGTAGAACCCCTCGGTGTAGGCGAGCGAGGAGAGCTTGACGAGGTTCTTGTACCCGATCATGTCGCGCGCGAGCAGTACGAGGTGATAGTACGGCTTGGCGCCGGGGGCGGGCCGCCCCTTGACGCGGCGATCGCCCGGGGCGACGTACGCCTCCATGCCGATGATCGGCTTGAGCCCCGCCTTCTTCGACTTCTCCTGAAACTCCCACGCCGCGTGGAGATTCCCGTGATCGGTGATCGCGAGCGCCGGCTGTTCCAGTTCGAGCGCCCTCGCGATCAGGTCGTCGATGCGGTTGGCGCCATCGAGGAGAGAATACTCCGAGTGGCAGTGGAGATGAACGAAGGACATCTTGATAAGGATAGCGACCGCGGCCCCTCGCGTCAAAGGCGGACGGACGATGAATCGATCGTGGAAGTGACTGTCGGAAAACGAGTTAGCTGGTTGCGGCTGGCGTGGAAAACGCTGGCCGTCGTGCTATCGGTGGCCGTCGTCTACCTCGTCGCCGCGCCCACCGGCCGCTATCTGCTGCGCGCCGCGTGGGAGGAGGGAAAGATCCTCAGTCGACGGCGGCCGATCGTCGAGCTCGCGGCCGATCCGGCGACGGAGGCGCCGTTGAGAGCGAAGCTCGATCTCGTGGTGGCGGCGCGCGCGTTCGCGCGCGACTCGCTCGGGCTGAGGACAGGACAGAGCTTCACCACGTACAGTCGCCTCGACCGGGACACACTCGTGCTGGTCGTCTCGGCCGCATACCGTGACCGGCTCACGTCCTACAGCTGGTGGTTTCCGGTAGTGGGCCGGGTTCCCTACAAAGGCTACTTCGACTTCGGGCAGGCCCGCGACGCGGTGCGGGACCTCACGGCCCGTGGCTTCGATGCGCGGGCCGGCGCGGCTTCGGCCTTCAGCACCCTGGGTTGGTTCAACGATCCGCTCCTGCCCACGACGCTGCGCGCCGACTCGCTCACGCTCGCGAACACCGTGATCCACGAGCTGACGCACAACACATATTATGCGCCCGGCGGAGCGGTCTTCAACGAAAGCTTCGCCAACTTCGTGGGGTCGCGCGGGGCTGAGCGCTTCTTTCTTGCGCGTGGCCGGCCGGCGGCAGCGGCCGAGGTGGCGGCGCGGTGGCAGGATGAGAAGCTGCTGGGTCGCTTCTGGGCGTCGCGGTACGCGGTGGTCGACTCGACGTTCAACGCCCACCCGGGTGACGCGGCACCACAGGTGGCGCTACGCATCGCGCTCAGGGACTCGCTCTTCGGCGTGGCGCGACAATCACTGATCCACGAGTACGGTCCGCGGCTCAAGACGGTCAGCGTGCGGTCGGTGGAGCGCATGCGGCTGGACAACGCGGTGCTGATGGCGCGGCGGGTGTACCTCACCGACGTAGACGCGTTCGACGCGGTGCTGACGAAGGACGGGGGGGATCTGCGACGTGCCGTGAGGGAAATCATCGCGGTCGCGAAGGCGAACAGGAAGGCGCCCTTTGCGGCGGTGAAGCGGCTGGTGGGGAGCGCGGATCCACGCTGATCCTGCACAGCGATCCGCGCGGATCTGGCTTCACGTTTCGCGCCGATCGGCGATCACCCGCCGAACCGCCCTCGCATGATCGCGCGTAGGTCGATCGCGGGGGTCAGCTGTGGTGCGGTCACCGGCGTCTCGCCCGGCTCCTCGACCACTACACGCTGCATCGTCGCGCGCACGCCGCGGTCGAGGAAGCGCGAGATCTGGTCGAAGGAGTATTCCGCGCCGCGCCGAGAGCCATACACCTGCATCGGGTAGACGATGGCCAACTCGTCCTTGGCGCGCGTGAGCGCGACGTACATCAGGCGACGCTCCTCCTCGAGCTCATCGGGATCTTCCACGGCGCGCGACGAGGGGAACCAGCCGTCCACCGCCCAGATGATGAAGACGGCCTTCCACTCCTTGCCCTTGGCGCTGTGCACGGTGCTCAGGATCAGCGCGTCGCTCTCGGACTCGCTGCCACCGGCGAGGTCCTGGGTGTTGGATGGGGGGTCGAGGGCGAGGGCGGCGAGAAAGGTGGTGCGTGAGGGGTAGCCGGCGGCAATGGTGCGCAGCTGATCCAGATCCGCGAGACGGGCCTCCGGACGGTCGTACTTCGCCGTAAGGATGGCGTCGTAGATGGCCCGCACCGCCACGATGTCGCTCGCCACCTTGGGGCCGCCCGAATCCCCGGCGCGGTCGGTGAGGCCGCGGAGCTGACGCAGCATGACGGCGAGCGCGCGGTGCGCGTCCCTGGCGCGCGGCGGGACGATGAGGTGGGTGAAGGCGTCGGGGTCCCACGCGCGCTCCTGCATGGACGCCATCATCGTCCGCGCCGTCGCGTCGCCGATGCCGGGCATGAGCATCAGGATGCGAGACCAGCTCACCTCGTCGCGCGGGTTCTCCGACACACGCAGGAATGCGAGAACGTCCTTGATGTGCGCCGCCTCGAGGAACTTGAGGCCACCCCACTTCTCGAACGGGATCTTCCGGTTCGCGAGCTCGATCTCGAGGTCTGCGGACATGTAGCCGGCACGAAAGAGCACGGCCATCTCCCGCAACGGCGTGCCCGCCTCGAGCAGCTGCAGCACCCGATCCACCACGAAGCGCGTCTGCTGCGCCTCGTCCTTCGCCGTCACGAGCCATGGCTTCTCGCCCCCCTCCCTCGCCGTGTACAGCTCCTTGGTGAACCGCTCCTCGGCGCGCGAGATGACGATGTTGGAGAGGTCGAGGATCGGCCGGGTGGAGCGGTAGTTCTGCGCGAGGGTGACCATCGTGGCGCCGGGGTACTGGCGCGGGAAGTCGAGGATGTTGCGAAAGTGCGCGCCGCGAAAGGCGTAGATGCTCTGCGCGTCGTCGCCGACGACGGTGATCCGGCGGTGCCCGCTGCACATCCCGCGGAGAATCCGCGCCTGCAGCAGGTTGGTATCCTGGTACTCGTCCACCAGCACGTGGTCGTAGAGCCCCGCGATGCTCGTCTGCAGCGCGGGCGACGCCTCGAGCATCGTCGCCCAGAAGAGGAGCAGGTCGTCGTAGTCCACGAGGTTGCGCTCCCCCTTCCGCAGCGTGTAGTCGGCGAAGAGGGCGGTGATCTGCGGCTCGTACTCCAGAAAGTGCGGCGCGTCGCGATGCAGCAGCTCGTCGAGCGGAAGCTCGGTGTTGACGTGGCGCGAATACAACCAGTGCAGGGTCTCCTTCTTGGGGAAGCGCTTGGCGGTCTTGGCGAAGCCCATGGCGCCGCGCGCCAGCTGCATGAGGTCCTCGGCGTCTCCCTGGTCCATGATCGTGAAATCGGAGGGGAGACCGGCAGCAGGACCAAACTGGCGGAGGAGGCGGTGACCCACTGAGTGAAAGGTGCCGCCATGCACGCGCGCGCCCGCCGACCCCACCAGGCGCTCGGCCCGCGAGAGCATCTCGCTCGCGGCGCGGCGGGTGAAGGTCAGCAGGAGAAGCCGCTCGGGGGCGACACCGCGCTCGATCAGGGCGGCGACGCGATGAATCAGGGTGCGCGTCTTTCCGGTGCCGGCTCCCGCGATGACGAGCAGCGGACCGTCCCCGAAAGTGACCGCACGCGCCTGATCCGGGTTGAGCGACGCCGTGATCTTCCGCTCGTCGGCCGCCGGCAGGTCCCGCTCGCGGGGACGATAGAGGCGAGGGCCTTCATCCATGACGCCAATATACGGGACGGCCCGAACGTCCGCCGAATCAATAAGCGGCGAGGGAGAGCGGTCGAGCTGCGGCCGGAGGTGATCAGTGGAGGTGATCGCTCAGGGCAACGCCTCAGCCGCTTCGCGCACGCTCGTCAGGTCGTCCAGCACAGACGGAGCGATGTTGCGGCGCTCGAGCGAAAACACCTCTGCGAAGGCGGCGGCGATGTGCTCGCAGGTCGCGCGACGGAGTCGATCGGGGTCGATGGCGACGTCGAGCCGCGCACCCACCATCTCGGCGGCCATCGTCGTCATCTCAACCTCGGCGATCCCACACGGCACGATGAGGTCGAAGTAGGCGAGGTCCGTCGTGACGTTGAGGGCGAAGCCGTGCCAGGTGACCCAGTTTCGCGCGTGCACGCCGATGGACGCGAGCTTTCGTCCACCTGTCCATACGCCGGTCAGGCCGACCCGGCGCTCACTGACGATGCCGCTAGCGCCCACGCCGCGGATCAGCGCCTCCTCAACCTGGCGCAAGTACCAGTGCAAGTCCTGCTTGTGACGTTTGAGGTCGATGATCGGATAGCCGACGAGCTGACCGGGCCCGTGGAAGGTGACGTCGCCCCCGCGCTCCACCTCGTGCAGCTCCACGTCGCGTGCCGCCAGCAGAGCAGGGGAGGCCAGCAGATGTTGGGGCTTTGACGACCGGCCGAGCGTCACGACCGGCGGGTGCTCGACGAGCAGCAGCAGGTCCTCGGTGAGCGTACCGTCGATGCGCGCCCGCGCGACCGCTCGTTGGAGCGCGAGCGCTTCCAGGAACGGCCGCGTGCCAAGATCGCAGACGAGGAGCTGTGGCATTCAGGAAATCTAGAAGCGGTCGGGAAGGATTGCCGATCCCTGACTCCTCGACGCGGCTAGACCGTGGCTCCCGCCAGGCGCTCGGCGTGGAGCTCGACGACGGCCCGCGCACGCACCGACTCCTCGAAAGCATTCTCGCTGCGCGCGATGACCAGTGTGGCCGCGCCGTTGCCGATCAGGTTGGTGATCGCGCGCGCCTCGCTCATGAACCGGTCGACGCCGAGCAGGATCGCGACCCCTTCCACTGGCACCACCCGCATGGCGGCGAGCGTGCTGGCCAGCACGATGAAGCCCGAGCCCGTGACGCCGGCGGCGCCCTTGCTCGTGAGCATCAGCACGCCGAGGACGCTAAGCTGCTGCGCGATGCCGAGGTGGACGCCGAACGCCTGGGCGATGAACAGCGTCGCCATGGACAGGTAGATGGAAGTGCCGTCGAGATTGAACGAGTAGCCGGCCGGAATGACGAGTCCGACCACCGACCGCGAACACCCGTAGCGCTCCATCTTGGCCAGCATGCGCGGGAGCACCGCCTCGCTCGACGACGTGCCGAGCACGATGAGGATCTCCTCGCGAATGAACTTGAGGTATTCCCAGAGGGAGAAGCCGTACCAGCGGAGGATGAGGTTGAGGACGACGAAGATGAAGACGAACATCGTGAGGTAGACGTCGAGCATCAGCCGGCCGAGCGGCAGCAGGCTCCGCACGCCGAAGTTGCCGACGGTGTACGCCATGGCGCCGAACGCTCCGATTGGCGCCACCTTCATCACGATCGCGACGATCTTGAAGAACACCTGCGACGTCCGTTCCAGGATGTCGGTGAGCGGCCGGCCATGCGCGCCGAGGGATGCCAGGGCGACCCCGAACAGCACGGCGAAGAACACGACCTGCAGCACCTCGCCCTTCGCGAAGGCGTCGACGGCGCTCGAGGGGACGATGTGCGTGAAGAAGTCGATGAAGCTCATCGACTTCCCCTGCTCGGTGAACTTCGTCACGTCGCCCTTCGCGAGCGCGCTCACGTCGAGCCCCGCGCCCGGCTTCGTGATGTTGACCACCAGCAGGCCGATCGCCAGC
>JBBQYZ010000062.1:0-9842 GCA_038208205.1 Gemmatimonadales bacterium
CGGCGCAACGGAACACGCTCGTGCTCAGCAACAACGCCGCGGGCATACCGCGCCTGTTCGTGCGCACCGCCCGTCCCGTCCGCACCAGACTGGGCGACGTCGAAGGACGGCTGTTCATCGGCGGCCTGACGGAGTCGCCGTTCTTCGATCGCGACGCGGCCAACGACACGCGATCGGTCAACGGGATCCTGGTGACGCTTCGCGCGGCGAGCGACACTGGGCTCACGCTCGGGCTGAGTCGCATGGTGATCGCACCGACGACGTCGACCATTGGACGCCTGCTACACTTTTCCGACGTCTTCTTTCGCTGGGAACCGGTGGCTCCCGAGAGCGAGCCGGGCACGCAGCACTCCGACCAGCTGTTCTCGCTGTTCGCCCGATGGGTGTTTCCGGCGAGCGGATTCGAGACGTACGCGGAGTGGGCGCGCACGGAGCTGCCTCGTTCGTTCCGTGAGTATCTCGTCACCCCGCAGCACACCCAGGGGTACACCGTTGGCCTCCAGTGGGCCGGTTCCCCGGCTGAGCTACGTCATCTCCGCATCAGCGCCGAGGCTACCTACCTCGAGCAGACCGCGGTCATCGTGGGCCGGCCGCCGCTCGACTACTACGTGGGGCGCGCCGCCATCCAGGGGTTCACGCAGCGCGGCCAGATCCTCGGGGCGTCGGTAGGGCCGGGGGGCTCGAGTCAGTACGTCGCCACCGACTGGATGGACGCGCGGTGGCGCGCCGGCGTCTTCGTCGAGCGGGTGCGCACCGAGAACGATGCGCTCTACCGTCAGATCGGGGCGCGGTTGACCCAGCACGACGTGACCTTGCTGGGCGGCGTGCGCGCGGGCCTGCGCCTGCGGCAGACCGACCTCTCCGCCGAGCTGTCGACCGGAGTCCGATACAACTATCTGTTCGAGAGCACCTTCAACCTGGGCAACCCGGTCGAAGCGATCGACGTGCGCAACCTCACCCTGCGCCTCACGCTGTCGCCGCGTTGATCGCGCGCGGTCGCCGCCGCTACGGCGGAGGAGCAAAACGGACCCAACGTCGAATCGAGGTGCGTTCCATCGGCTGGATGACGCGGGTCCATCCGAGCAGCGCGAACGCACTGAGCACCACGAGCAGGAAGCCGACCTTCGCCGACAGGGTGACGATGGAGGCCGCCGCGCCGAAGGCGCCCATGACGAACAGCGCCACCACCGACGTCTCGGCGATGCCGCGTCCTTCCCCGGGGACGTGGCGGACGGCGAGCAGCAGCAGGACGACCGCGTCGACGGCGGCGCGAATGAACCACGCCACCGCGACACCGACGATGCCGAAGTGGTGCGCCAGCCAGTAGAGCGAGGCCAGGTAAAACGGCAGCTCCACGAGATGCAGTCGTCCTGTCAGATCAGGCCTCCCCGTGCCTTGCAGGACCGCGGCCGGCGCGTACGCCAGCGCGTTGACGAAGATCCCGACCGCGAGCCACCGGAGCACCGGCGCGGCGTCGCCGGCGAAGTCCGCGCCCACCCAGGCCGTCAGCCCTTCTCGCGCGAAGAGGACGAGCACGAGCGTCACGGGGAACATCAGCAGCAGGATCGCCCGCAGGGTGCGCGCGAACAGCGCCGCGGTCCGCGCGCGATCACGTGCGAAGGTGGAGGCAAAGGCGGGAAAGTGCGCGCCGATGATCCCCTGCGGGACCACCGACAGCTTGCTCACCAGTTCGTAGGGCGTGACGTAGTGAGCTACCGCGGCCAGGGGGAGGATCGCCGCCACGAAGAATCGGTCGAGGTAGGCCATGAGCGGGCTCACGACGTTGCTGACGGTCATCCACCCGCCGTATCGGAGAAGCGGCACGATCACCTGTGGATGCGGCGGGATCGCTCGGCGCAGGTACGGGTAGCGGTTCAGGCACACGAGCAGGTGCGCGAGCCAGGTCACCCCGCGAACCACCACTAGGACCGCGATCACCGGCACCAGGCTCGACGAGAAGGGGAGCACCAGGAGCGGGCCGACGAAGGTGAAGATCGCCAGCGGGACGCGAAGAGCAGTGGCGAGGGCGAAGTCCTGGTGCGCCTCGAGGAGGCCGCGCAGGCCAGCCGTGGTCACGACCCATGGCAGGGACGCCGCCAGCAGGTAGAACGCTGTCCGCGTCTCGGACACGAGGTCCGTCTGCACGTGGAGGCCGCCGCGCACGATGGCGGGAGTGAGGACCGCGAGCAGCACGCCGCCGCACACTCCCAGCGCCAGCATCGACCAGAGCGACGTCCAGGCGAGGGCCGAGAGCTCGTGCTCGGCGGCGTCGGCACCGATGTGTGTCGCGACCGCGTGGGTGAGCGCGCGACTGAGGCCGAAGTCGAAGAGACTGAAGTAGCCGATCGCTGCCCAGCCGAGGGTGAGCACGCCGAAGCGCGGGGCCCCGAGGTGGCGGATGAGGATCGGGATCGCGACGACTGCGGCGAGCATCGGGACCACCTGCCCCGCGATGTTCCACAGCGTGTTCCGGGCAAGCCCGCGACTGCTCGTCACGGCGTGCCGGGACCCACCGCCACACGAAAGATGATCGGAGGCGCTCGGTACACCGGCGTGGCGTCGAGACGCACTCCGCGAATCACCGTCGTTCCGTACGGGGGTCCGCGCTGCACGGAGAAATCGCCCACGATCGTGCCGGTCGTGACGGGGAACACCGCGTTGGATCCCGTCGTGGGGAACACCGTGAGCCGGCCGGCGAAGTCCGTCGGGGCGCGATAGACACCGTCGCGAATTCCCTCGCCTCGCAGCGCCACGCCGCTCGTCTGGCGAAACTCGACGGGCACGTTCGCCACCCGCTGATCGGCGCTGCCATCGAGGTAGAACTCACCGGCGTAGGCGAAGTATGGGACCGGCACCCACTGGTCCAGGACGTTGGCGTCACCCCCGTGCTCGTGGGTCTCCAGCGCGACGCGTCGCACTCGATACGGGTCGAAGCCGGGCGTGGAGATAACGATGTCCACCAGCGTCGTGCCGGAGTCGCGCGGAGACAGCTCCAACCGCCAGTGCCCCCCGTCGCGGGTAACGGTCGAGAGCGAGTCGGTGTCGAGCGGCAGTCCGGCCGATCGAACGAGGTCGATGCGGACCCCGTCGATGCCGACCCCGCTCACCGGGTCCACCATCTGCCCAACAACCGCGAGGTACGAGCCGTTGGCGCAGCGCGCGACACCCGCGCAAGGATCGCACGCGGCTTGCGAGATCGTCAACATGATCAGGGACAGCAGGGCTCGAAGGCGCATGATCGGGACGGAAGGTTCCTGCCGACTCACAAGGTAATCGTCAGGACGGGGGGCGGCGCCGCATCATGCTCGCTCCGGGGTCCGCCTTGAACCGCCACGCACGGTACCACTACTCTTCTCGACGCTTTCCTCGTCCCCCTCGACGCACACCCCGATGGATCGTCCGCTCGTCACCATCGTCTCACCGGTCTACAACCAGGAGCGCTACGTCGCGCGCTGCGTGGAGAGTGCGCTGTCGCAGTCGTACGACAGGTGGGAGCAACTCGTGGTGGACGATGGCTCGACGGATCGTACGCGGGAGATCGTGGCATCGTACGCGGACCCGCGGGTTCGTCTGCTCGCGCTGCCGCATCGTGGCCTGGGCGCGCTCGCGGAGTCGTACAACGCGGCGCTGTCGTGCTCCCAGGGATCGCTCGTTGGCATCCTGGAGGGCGACGACCTCTGGCCCGCCGAAAAGCTTGCTATGCAGGTGCCGCTGTTCGACGATCGGCGCGTGGTGTTGACGTGGGGTCGCGCGTCCTACATCGACGAGGCGGGGAGCGTGCTGGGTCACCGCGCCGCATCTCAGGCCTCGCGGCGGGGGGTGATGCCCTCAACGAAGGCGGCCTTCAGGATGCTCACGCGAACCAACTTTCTCGTCCCGTCCGTTACGGTGATGACGCGCCGCGGCGCTCTCGATGCGGTCGGCGGCTTCCGACAGGGTGGCAGCGGTCTGTTTGTGGATCTGGCGACCTGGCTGCTCGTTACGGCCGGGCATGACGGCGAGGTCGCATTCGCCGATCATGACGTCGGCACATATCGGGTGCACGCGGAGCAGACGAGTCAGCGGCGACGCCAGCAGATGGCACGCGAGCACTGGCGGGTGGTAGAGGAAGTCGTGGCATCGCTGGACGCAGAGGCACTCGCGCGCGTCGGCTGGGACGACGCGCTCCGGGATCACGCCCGCACGCGGGGCCTGCTGGCCGAGGGTGAAGCGGCGCTCCTGAGCCGCGACGGGCGCACCGCCACCGCATTCTTCGACAAGGCGCTTCGGCTAGGCGCCAGCACCGCGGATCGGGGCCTCGCGTTGCTCGGCATGGCGTCCGCCGTGCTGGGCGTGAACTTCGTATCGGCGGTCTTCGCGCTTCGCGAGCGGCTACGCTCGTAGGACCAGCCGCCGCCAGGCGACTCCCTTCAATTCCCGCTGGCGGCGATCACCTCGTCGTACTGACGCTCTGCCTGCTTTGTCGTGACTATCTCGCGATTGTCGCGCATTACGGACTCGCGCGCCGTCGCGATCATGTGGCGACGGAGCTCGGGGTTCGCTACCAGTTGTCCGATCGCGTCAGCCATGCACGCCGGAGACGATGGCGGCACCAGCATTCCAGTCTCGCGGTCCCGCACCAGCTCTGGCGTGCCGCCAGTGGCGGTCGCGACAACGGCCCTTCTCGCCAGCATTGCCTGTACCACTGACGTGGGATACGGTTCCGCGCTCCGCGTCGCAAGGACGAAGATGTCGAACACGCTGTAATACATCGCCTCATCGGTCTGGTAGCCGGCGAACCTCGCGAATGTCCAGGCTCGCTCACGCACAAGGTCTCGCAGACGTGTCTCCACGTCGCGCTCCTGCCCCGCCCCGGTCCCGACGAGGAGCAGCTTCAGGCGCGCGTCCCGCGCATTCAGGGCGCTCATGGCGACGATGAGGTCCTCGGCACCTTTCTCCTCGACGAGACGCCCCATGAAGCCGATCACGATGTCGTCGCTCGCGAAGCCCCAGCGCTCTCGCTCCGCTCGCACCTCCCACGCCGAGAGCCGCGCCAGCTGTTCGTCCATTCCGCTCCCGACATAGATCACGCAGAAGCGCGAGTCCGCCGCGCCCCCGTAGAAACGCCGGATATCGTCGGAGACGCAGAAGATGCGCGCCGCGGTGCGGTGACAGGCCCGGAACAACCGACGCCCAAAAAGAAAGTCACGCAACCACCAGACGAGGGGCACCCGGGCGCCCATGAGTGCCGCCGTGGCGACGTAGGCAGCGCGTGACGTATTGGCCACAACGAGGTCGACGTCGAGCCGCCGCACGAGGGCCCGGAGTGCGCGGGCAGCTCTCAACGCTCGGAGCACACTCCGCGGATGGAAGGATCGAAGGCGCGGCAGAGCGACGATGTGCACTTCAGCGCCCGCCGCGCGATACATCTCGACCAGCGACGGCACCGCGTCCGTGCAAGCGACGAGTGGCCGAAAGCGCGACCGATCGAGTGCGCGAACATGGTGGACCAGGGCGAGCTCCGCCCCGCCAACAAACGGGGTGTGGTCCACGAAGAGGATGCGCCGCGGCACCCTTGACTCGATCGGTTCATTCACACTCACGATGAGCGCTCCTCGGCGCACTCTCGCAGCCCAGCCACTGTCTCCGCCGCGCAACGATCCCAATCGTAACGAGCCGCCCACGCCCGCCGCCGCGCACGCACGTCGGCACTGTCGATCGGACGATCCGCGAGCGCCTCGAGCGTCGCGGTGATGCTTCCGACCTCGAGCGGGTCGAAGTAGATCGCCTCCGGGCCGCAGACCTCGGGCAGCGATCCAGCGCGCGACACCGCGACGGCGCGCCCGCCGGCCATGGCCTCGAGCGGTGGCAGGCCGAAACCCTCGTAGAGCGATGGCAGCACCAGCGCGTCGCAGGCCGCGATGTACTGCTCGAGCACCGACTGCGATAACTGCCCGGTGAAGAGGACCCGGTCCCCGAGCGCCGCCGCCGAGGCGGCCACGGAGTCATCCGCAGTTAGAAATCCCTCGCGCCGGCCCGCGATGACGAGACGGTGACGTCCGATGCGCGCCGCCGCGAACGCCTCGAGCAATCGGCCGAGATTCTTGTGTGGCTTCACGTTTCCCACAAAGAGGAAGTACGGATCAGCCAGCGGACTCGGCGAGTCGGGTAGTTGGAACCAACTCCGGTCCACCCCGAGGTGCACGACCATTGCTCGGCGAGGCACGCTCGCGCGCCGCGTGAGCTCCTCCTCGGTGAATCTCGAGTCGCAGAACACGACGCCGGCGCGCCGGCACACGACGCGGAACATGAGCTGCGCGTACCAGTCGCGCACCCGCGAGCATTGCGGGAGAGCCAGGTGGTTCACGTCATGCACGGTCACGGCCAGGGCCCCAAAATACAGCAGCGGAATGTTGTAGTGCGGCGCCCAGAACAGCGTCGTGTCGCGGGGGACGAGCCGAGGGACCGTCAGCTGCTCACGTACACCGTAAACCGGCGCGTCGCATGCACGCACCTGCACACGCGGTGTATCCGGCACCAAACCGGTGAGCAGCGAGGGATCTCCGAGCAGGGTGAAGCGAGCCTCATGCATCAGCGCGATCACCCGTGGGACGACGGACCGGATGTACGTGCCGATGCCGGACGCGTGTGCCAATCGCGCGTCGATCGTGAGATGATTGCTCATTCCCGCGCGCAGCGAGCTCTGGTCGTCACGCCGCCGCGCCGCAGGCGACTAGTCGCGTTGGGAGCGGCGGTGCGTCCGGCGTTGGGAGCGATCGGGCGATCACGAAGGCGATGCCCCACAGCACCCATAGTTGCTCCATCACGAACGTCGTCAGCAGGCTGTTGACGAAGATGCTGTGGACGGTGACCCCCACCGTCGCGGCGGCGATTCCGGTGGCCAGTGCGCGATGCTCGGCGGTCGCGAGCCCGCTCCGCCAGACCGCGCGACACCGTCGGACGATTAGCACGAGCATGCCGACATAGAGGGAGAGTCCGACGACCCCCGTCATCACCGCGACGAAGAGGAGCCCGCCGTCGGTGGAGAAGGAAGAGGCGCCCAGCCGTACATAGCCATAGCGCTCCTGCACGAACCCGTACGTGTTGAACCCGACGCCGATCACCGGGTTGTCGGCGAACACCGTGAGTGCGCGCAGCCACGACGCAACGCGCGTCAGCGCGGATTCGTCGATTCCGAGCTTGTTGTAGCCCTGCGCGAACCGCACGATCTGCGGCAGCGCGGCAAGCGAGAGCACCAGGATGACCGCGGCGATGCGGATGATGCGTCGGGAGACGCCTCGCACTGCCAGAATGATCGCGCCGCCCACCAGCAGGCCCAGGAACGAGCTGCGCGACAGCGTCGCGACCAGCGCTGCGAAGAGAAGGAGCGGCTTCCAGAGCGGCGATCTGCCCCCGCCTGAGAGTAGCGCGACCTGAACGAGTAGGACGATCATGATCATCGCGCCGGCGATGTTGGGGTCGAGCACGGTGGACACGAGGCGGTGGCCTTGCTCGTCCCAGTCGATCGCCACGCGTGAATCTGGATAGACCAGCTGCGCGAAGTGCGGCAGGAAGACGGCCTGGAGGAGACCGAGCACCGCGAAGAGAAGAATCGTCACCTCGAGTGCCCGCCAGAGGCCCGTGACGTCTTCGACGCGGACCACGTTGATGACCACCAGGTACAGACCGAAGTAGACCAGCCATCGGGCGAGATAGGCGAGACTGATCACAAGCTCCCACGATGTCAGTCCGAATCGCGGTATCGCGAGGACCGCAGAGCATGCACCGATCGCCGCGAAGAGCAGCGCAACGCTGGCCACATGGTCCACCCGGAACGATCTGGACGCCAATCCGCCGAGCAGGCCCGTGGAGAGCACCGCCAGCACGCACAGGTCGTTCACCAACAGGGGCGCCTCCCCGGTCCCGGTGTCGAGAAAAGGTATTCGCCCCAGCTGCGCCACAAGCAGCAGACCAATCGCGATTCGAAGCACCGCGAGCGGCCTGAACCTCCACACCTCGACCGATGCGCGCACCGGCACCAGTCGAGGTGCCCCGACAACGCGGACGACCGACTCACCCGGCAAGAACGCCACGCGATTCGGACTCACTCAGCACCACGCCGGCACACGGCACGTCGAGCCGTCGCAGCGTCTCCAGCGCGCCGATCAGCTCGCGCCGACCGATGCGGTGCGTCGGAGCCACGAGCAGCACCGTCCGCGTGTCGCTGAGGACCGCCGCGGTGGAGTCCGAGTTGAGCCCGGCGAGCCGCACGATCACCAGCCCATGCTCCTGCTCCAGACGAGCGATCATCCCGCCCACGCTCACTCCGGGTCGCACCGGCGCGGCTCGCGAGGTGAGGTCGAGTATCGTGGCGGTCTCCCCGCGCGAAAGCGCGGTGTTGGCCAGTCGCTCGGCAACCCCCGCGGTCTCCACCCCCTGCTCCACGGGCAGCAGCAATACGGTGCGGAGTGCCGATCGACCCGACATGAGCAGCGGCGTCTGCGGATCGAATCGCAGGGCTGGCACGCCGAGCGATCGTTCGATCTCATGCTGGTCCTCGAAGTACCGGCCATGCGATCCACCGATCAGGGCGAGCAGGAGCCCAAAGACCAGCCCCACGCCAGCGCCGATTCCCGCCGTCGGCCACGGATCGGGGAATGCGACCTCTCTCGGCACACGCGCGGCATCGAGACCCCGAACGTCACCCCCCTCGGCCACCGTATTCAGCTGCGCCTGCACGAGCTGCGTCTGGAGGGCAGTCTGCGTCGCGCCCAGGCGCTTCACGTCGCGCAGCAGTCGCGAGCCCTCCTCGGCATTGCCCGGAAACCGGTCGAGGTTCGACGTCATGGTCGCGAGCTGGGCGTCGATCTCCGACAGCTGTCGGCGCAACGACTGCTGGTAGGATCTCGCGAGCGGCAGCAGCTGGCCCTCCACGCCGGCGATGCTCTGCGACAGCGCGACGACCTCTGGATCGGAGGCCGTCCGGCGCTCGAGCAGCCGCGTGCGCTCGGTCTCGAGGAGTGAGAGCTGTTGGAGGAGGTTGTTGATGCCGCCGCTCTTCAGGAATGACGGGAAGCCGATGAGCTGGCGAGCCGACATGGTGCCAGCGGAGATCTGCGCCATGAGCTGGTCGAGCGCGACCGCCTCCACCTGGGCTTCGCCACGCGTCTTGCGCAGGACGGCCAGCTGCTCCAGATCGAGTTTGCCGACGACCTCCGCGTCGAGCAGCCCGCTTCGCTCCTGAAAGCGACGCAGTCCGCGTTCAGCCTGCACGAGCTGCTGGTTGAGCGAATCGATCTCCAGCGCCAGGAACTCGGCGCGGTGCGCATTCACGCCGCGATCGGACGTCTTCTTCCGTCGGAGGTAGGCGGCCAGCGCCATGTTCGGCACCACGGCTGCCGTGATCGAGTCTGGAGCACGAAAGGTCGCCCTGAGCACCTCGCCCCCCGCCTTCTTGACCGCGAACGACTTGCCGACGCTCTTGAGCGCCTCCTCGCGGTCGAGCAGACGGAGGGTGAAGCTCGGCGGAAGCGTCTCACGAAGGAGAATCGAACCGACGGGCGTGACGAGCTCTCCACCCGCGGCGACAGTGGTGTCGACATGATCGCCCGTGACGTGAAATCGCCCCGCCGCCGAACGCTCGAATTGCAGGTCGCGATGCTCGAAGGGACCGGGCAGCCGCGCACCGCGGACGAAGGCATTGCTCGGGCGGCCCTTCGGCGAACGCGGCATCACCTGCAACTGCAGCGAGTCGATCACCTCGCCGAGGACCGACTCGCTCTGAAGGATCTGAATCTCGGTTTCGAGCCCCGACCCGCCGCCGCCGAGGAGCGCCGAGACGCCACCGGCCACGGCCCCGCCGC
>JBBQYZ010000063.1:0-9812 GCA_038208205.1 Gemmatimonadales bacterium
CTGGTACTGGCGTGGCTGGTACTGGCGTGGCTGGTACTGGCGTGGCTGGTACTGGCGTGGCTGGTACTGGCGTGGCTGGTACTGGCGTGGCTGGTACTGGCGTGGCTGCTACTGGCGTGGCTGGTACTGGCGTGGCTGGTACTGGCGTGGCTGGTACTGGCGTGGCTGGTACTGGCGTGGCTGGTACTGGCGTGGCTGGTACTGGCGTGGCAGCGCCCCAAACGAAAGCGGACCAGCAGACGAATGCCGGCCCGTCAATTGGCGCGCCTGGTCAGCTCAGAGTTCGGGCGAGTCGGGCTTGCTCGCTGGCGACGCTCCCCTGGCGCGCGTTTCGGCGGCCGCGCTGGGTGACGCACCCTGTTCGATGTCGACCCGCACGTTGCGCTGGAAGGTGTTGATATCGGTGTCGCGCGCGCCGGCGCCGACGAGCGCCCGTACGACGTTGGCGGCGGTGGAGACGGGTACCCCGCGGGACACGATGTCGGCGAGCACGGTGAACGGCAGAGTGAGCGAGCGGCGCAGCCCGCCCTGCTTCTTCATGCGTCCCAGCTCTTCGGCCGGCACGCCGGCGTGCATGGCGGATGCCGCGGCCTTGATCTCGTCCGCGGTGGCGACGCTGCCGAGCGCACGATGCGCGCTGGCCATCTCCGTGCTCAGCGAGCGGACCGCGGCGATGATGCGCGGTCCGTCGGCGCCCTTGCCCATCCCTTCATAGACCTTCTCGTACAACGGCTCCACGGGCAGCCCCTGCGCGCGCGCGGAGTCCACGAGGGCAAAGATGGCAGCCCGGGTCGGCCCCTCGAGACGAGCTCCGAGGCGTCGGTCCTGCGCACCCGCGGGCGCAACCGCCGCGGCGGCGAGCGCCAGCGCGATCACGGTGCGAGCCAGTCTGAATCTCATTTCGTGCTATCCTCGACGACGAGAGCGCTGCTGGGCATACCAAAGTCGTCGCTCGACGAGCGCGGCGCGCTCGGGTCCGCGACCCACTGCTTGCCGTTGACGACGAACGCGTACCGATGCACGCCGGCCGGCACCGGCGCGGTGACGCTCCAGACCCCTTCATGATTGGTCGCAACGAGGGCGGAATCGCCGAGCCCCCAGTCATTGAAATCGCCCACGACAGCAACGCTGCGCGCGGCGGGTGCGACGAGCACGAACTGGACGGGCTCGAGGGGGACGGCGACACTCGGGGCACGCTCGACCCTGGGCTTGGTGCGCATGATCCCGAGGGTGGCGACGGCGACGATACCCGCCGCGAGCGCGGCCGCCCAGCCCGGGTGGTGCGTGATCCGCGTGGCAGAAGACACCAGGCCGCGCAGGCCGCGACTGCGCCGCTCGGCATGGAGCCGGCGCACGCGCGTCATGACCCGGCGCTCGAACGTCTCGTCGAGATGCACCGGGTGCTGCAGCTCCTGCACGACCATCTCCAACGTGGTCCGACCCCACTCAGGCACTGTGAACCTCTCGCAACAGGGTGCGCAGCCGATCGCAGGCGCGCATCACTCTCATCTTCAATGCCGAGACACCAACGCCGGTGATCTCCGACATCTCATCGTACCCCAACTCCTCCACATACTTCAAAAGGAACGCCTCGCGCTGATCCGCGCTCAGCTCGCCAATGGCGCGATCGATCTCCTCCCGCCACATCGTCTGTTCCGCAGGATGCTCCTGCGACGCCTTCATGAGGGCGCCTTCGTCGTACACGAAGGTCTGCCCCCTTCGCACGCGCCGTGCCCCGCTCGTCCGACAACGGTTCACGAGAATGCGGAAGAGCCACGCCCCGAACCGCTCAGGCTCCTCACACCGCGAGAGCGACCGGTAGGCGCGAGTGAAGGCATCCTGCAGCGCCTCTTCCGCGTCTTCCCGGTTACCCAGCATGTGGACCGCGTACCGGGCGTAACGATCCCGGTAACGCGAGACGAGCGCCCCATACGCGTTCACGTCGCCATGCAGCACTCGGGTGACGAGCGCTGCGTCCGTGGCTTCCATACCCTCTGGACCTCGCATCAATTCACACCGTCACAGTCCAAGGGGTCGCACCGCGCTCTCGCGGTCCGGCACGCAACCCCGCACCATTCGACATTCGCCAAAGCTACTATGAAGCTACGGGAGCGGATGCCCGTGCGCTGGATAGAACCGCTCACCGGCGCGGGCCATCCGCACCAGGAGCTCGGACGGGGTGAATCGCCCTCGAAACCGGTCGTTCAGCAGGTAGAGCCCTTCCACCACCTCGGCGACCCCCATACCGTCCACGTAGCGAAAGGGTCCCCCCCGGAACGCGGGAAAGCCGATGCCGAACACCGCGCCGACATCCCCGTCGCGAGGAGAACGAAGCACCCCCTCTTCCAGACAGCGCGCCGCCTCGTTCACCATCGCCAGCACGCAGCGTAGGCGAATGTCCTCGGCCTCGACCTCCCGCCGAGTCGGCCCGTTCGGCAGAAGCTGATACACCGCAGTGTCCACGGCGCCCTTCGTGCCCTTCGGATCGTACTGATAGAAGCCCGAGCGGCCCTTTCGCCCGGTCCGCCCCGATTCGACCACCCGCCGCAGCGATTCGCTCGGTGCCGCCCGCTCGCCGAAAGCCTCGGCCAGCACCTGCCCCACCTTGCCGCCGACGTCGATCCCGACCTCGTCGAGCAGGGTGACAGGCCCCACGGGGAAGCCGAAGTCCGTGAGCGCCTTGTCGATCGCCTCGATCGGCGCCCCTTCATCCAGCAGGTGTCCCGCCTCGTTCATGTAGGCCGACAGCGTGCGCGTGGTATAGAAGCCTGGCGCGTCGTTCACCACGATCACCGTCTTGCCGAGCCGTTTGCCATAAGCGACGGCCGTCACGACGGCGTCGCGATCCGTGCCCGGGGTCGCGACGACCTCGAGGAGGGGCATCTTGTGGACGGGCGAGAAGAAGTGCATCCCGAGCACGCGGCCGGGCCGCGAGGCCGCCTCGGCGATGCGGGCGATCGGGATGGTGCTCGTGTTCGAGGCGTATACCACCCCGGCGCGCAGCAGCGGCTCGACGTCGCGCAGCACGCGGTGCTTGAGCGCGAGGTCCTCGAACACCGCCTCGATCACGAGGTCCACGCCCCCGAACCCCTCGTAGCTCGTGGTGCCGCCGGCGAGCAGGAGCTGGTCGTCGTACTGGAGCCGCGTGATCTGCCGCCGCTTGAGGCGCGCTCTGAGCACCTCGCTCACCGCAGCGACTCCCTTCGCGACGCGCGCGTTGTCGGTGTCCTTGAGGCGCACCGCCGTTCCCTGCTGGACGGCGACCGAGGCGATGCCGGCGCCCATGAAGCCTGCGCCGATCACACCGAGCGACAGGACGTCGTCGGGTTCGGGCGCGGGCTCGTCCACCCCGGGATCCTTCTTGAGCGCGCTCGTGGCGAAGAAGAGAAAGACGAGCTGCTTCGACTCGTCGGAGACCGCCATCCGGCCGAAGGCGCGCGCCTCCTCCGCGTAGCCGGCGTCGCGGCCCTTCTCGAAGCCGGCCTGCACGGCGGCGAGCGCGGCAAGCGGCGCAGGGTAGTGGCCATGCGTCTTCTCCATCACCCCTTCGCGCGCCCGTTTGAACACGATGGAGCGGCCGAACGGATTGTCCTCGAGCAGCACCCCTGCCGCGCCGCGTGCTTTGGGGCGCCGCCGAGCGCCGAGGGTCTTGTCGGCGAGCTTCCGGGCGCGATCGATCGCGATCTCGATCAGTATGGCCGGGTGCACGAGCTCGTCCACGAGGCCGTAGCCATAGGCCTTCTTCGCGCGCACGTTGCGACCGGTGAGGATCATGTCGAGCGCGCGCTGCAGGCCGACCAGTCGCGGTAGCCGCTGGGTTCCCCCGGCCCCCGGGACCAGGCCGAGCTGCACCTCGGGAAGCGCGAGCACGGTCTTGGGGTGGTCGGTGGCGATGCGGTAGCGGCAGGCGAGCGCGGTCTCGAGGCCGCCGCCCAGGCAGGCGCCGTGAATGGCGGCGACGACAGGAATCGGCAGCGCCTCCAATCGTGCGAGCAGCGCCTGCCCGCCGCGACTAAGCGTTTCCGCGTCGCCCACGTTCGTCATGGTGAGGAACTCGTCGATGTCGGCGCCGGCAAGCCAGGTGTCGGCCTTGCCCGACGCCAGCACGACGCCGCGCACGGTCGGATCGCCGTCGAGGAGGGAGAACAGCTCGGCGAAGTCGGCCCGGAGGCCCGCGGTGACCTTGTTCACCGGCTCACCCGGGAGGTCAACGGTGACGACGGCGATGCCGTCGACGTACTCCAGCTTGATGGCGGACATCATGCGCGTTCGATCACCATGGCGTGTCCCATCCCGCCCGCGGCGCAGACGGTCATGAGGCCGAACTGGCCGCCGCGACGGCCGAGCTCGAGGCAGAGGGTCGTGAGGATGCGGCCGCCGGTAGCGCCGAAGGGGTGGCCGATGGCAAGCGATCCGCCCATCACGTTGAGCCGGGAGCGATCCACCTCGCCGACCGGTGCGGTGAAGCCGGCGCGTTCGGCCCACGCCTGCGACTCGAAGCCGTGCAGGTTGCACAGCACCTGCGCGGCGAAGGCTTCGTGCATCTCGATCAGGTCCATGTCGCCCAGCGCGAGGCCGGCGCGCTGCAGCGCGATCGGCGCGGCGAGCACGGGCCCCATCAAGAGCTGCTCCCCCGGGTCGAGCGCCGCGTAGCTGTAGCTGCGGATGTAAGCGAGCGGAGTGAGGCCGAGCTCGCGCACGCGCTCCTCGCTCATGAGCAGCACGGCGCTCGCGCCGTCGGTGAGCGGCGACGCGTTGCCAGCGGTGACCGTACCATACTTGCGATCGAACACCGGCTTGAGCGCGCGGAGCTGCTCCATCGAGGAGTCGGCGCGGATCCCGTTGTCCTGCGTCATGGCGTCGAACGACGGCGGCACGAAGAGCGGCGCGATCTCGGCGGTGAGACGGCCATCCGCCGTGCCAGCGGCGGCGAGGCGGTGCGAGCGCAGCGAGAAGTGATCCTGGTCGGCGCGCGGTATGCCGTTGATCTTGGCCATCTTCTCGACCGACTCGCCCATGGACTCGCCGGTGGAGGGCTCGGCGATGGCGGGCGTGATGGGCACGAGATCGCGCGGGCGCACCCGGGCAAGTGCGCGCACGCGTCCGCCGAGGGTCCTGGCCTTGGATGCGGCGACGAGCGCCTCGCTCATGCCGCTCGAGTGCAGGATCGGCACGTTCGACAGCGACTCGGCGCCGCCGGCGATAGCGACGTGCGCGTGGCCGAGGGCGATCTGATCGGCGGCATCGGTGATCGCCTGGTTGGCGGAGGCACAGGCACGGCTGACTGTGAACGACTGCACGCCCTTGGGCAGCATGGGGAGCAGCGACACCTCGCGGGCGATGTTCGGCGCCTGCACAGACGGTACGACCGTGCCGTAGACCACGGCGTCGACCGACTTGGGATCGATCTCGCTACGCTGAATCAGCTCGGCGACGCAGCGCTTGCCGAGGTCGATGGCGGAGAGCGACTTGAGCGTCGTGCCCGCTCGAGCGAAGGGAGTCCGGAGGCCCGCGACGATGGCGACGCGGTGGCCGGGTGAGCCGAATGTGGACATCCGAGGAAGGTATGTCTCAGCCCAGATGGCGACTACCCGTAAGACGCGTCACGAGCCGGTTGCTGCGCTGCAGCAACCGGCTCGTGACGTCAGTCGGAATTGGCGTTCCCGACTGCGATGAAGGTGGAAGGCTCGTCAGCGAGCCGACCTGTCAGTCTCGTCTCGTCCCGGCTTCGAAGCCGGGTTTCCGTCGACGCGATCCTTCAGGTCGTCGGCCTTGTCGACAATCCGATCGCCAAGCCCCTTGGCCTTGTGCTCCGCGGAGCTCGCCGCGCGCTGCGCCGTGCGCGTCACGTCGCGATCGACGTCGAGGCGCTCCTTCTTGAGGTCGGCCTCGACCGTCTGTTCTCCCTGCACCATCTGCTTCTTGATGACGATCTCTTCCTTGGCGACTGTGCGCTTCTCGACGACGGCCTCCTCGGCCATGAGCGGGATGCGGATCTCCCCTTCCGAGATCTCGCCCGAGCCTGCCGTGCCGGCCGACACGGCATGCCGCTCGATCGTGATCTCCTCGTGCATGACCGGCACCTTCTCCGACACGTGCTTGGTTTCAACCGTCTTGCGTACGTCCACCTCACCCGCCTGCCGCTGCCGCTTCCCCACCTTCAGCTCCTCTTCGGAGAGCGTCATGCGCTGCACGCCGCCCGTTCCGCCCCGCTTGCCGTAGAATTGTTTGGCGTCGCTCTCACGCGGCGGCGGCGACTGCACTTGCGTGACCGCGCTCCCCGACTTGTAGGAGGGAAGCGCCGCGAGCTGTGTGGCGGTCATCGCCTCGAGGAGGACGTCGTCGTTGTCATCATCAAGCCGCGCGCTGCCGAGGGGGACGAGAACGTGCCGATCTTCGCTCAACCTGAGCGCCCTCTTGTCCAACTCGACTTCGAGATAGCGCACCTGCATCCCGGTCGTGTCGACGATCAGGCTGTCGACCTTGCCGGCATTCTGACCGTCAGCCGTCTTGACCGTCCAGCCGCGAACGTCGGGTTCACCCTCCGCAACCTGATAATCGTCGAGGTCGTCGAGACGCGCCAATCGACCCGCCATACCGCTCTTTGCCATGTCGTCCTGCATGTTCTGCCTCCTTGAATGAGTAGCAACCGCGTTCGAGCGCGTCGTGCTGGGATCGGGCGTCGTGATCGCCGGCGATCACTGGTGCTTCGCCTCAGCGCGGCTGCGTGATGGCGACCCGGTCAGCGGCCAGGTAGACCTGACTCTTCGCGAGTGACGCGACCGTCGCGTCGTCCATCTTCCAGCGCTTGCGCATCTCGGTGAGATCGGACGGCACTCGCTGGAGAACGCCGGCGACGCTCACCTTCTGGCCGGCGTCGACGTTGGGCCTGCTTTCCTCGGGAACAGGTGTGCTGGGATTTCGGTCGAGTGCAACGAAAAGTTGCTGCGTCGCGCTGGAACCCACCCAGAAGGTCTCGTCGCCGGTCACAGCCCCCACCGGGACGTTCGCGAGCTCGACGCGCCGCCCGGCGAGCGACGTCCGGTCCGGCACGGCGACGATGGCCATGATGTCCGTGACCGGTGCGCCCCCGGCAGCGGTGGCGTCGCCTGCGCCAACTGCGCCACTGGCGTCGCCGCCATTACCCACGGCGCCGGCGGTCGCCACCGGCGCGACGTCGCCGCCCGTGGTCGTGTCGTGCGAATTACGGCTGATGAGCCACCAGGCCAGCGCGAGCAGGAGCAGGAGCGGGATCAACCATGCCCAGATGCTCGACCCCTTCTTTCGCTCGATGTTGATTTCGGCCATACGGTCCTCCGGTCAATGAGTACGTTGGGATGTGCAGTCGGTCGCCGCGTGACGGGACTCGCTCGCTCCGCACGACGCGTCCATCTTCCGTCTGTGTCCGTCTGCGCGAGCGCGATGACGATGCCGCTCAGTGGTATCGACGCGTGCAGAAGCGATGCCGAACACGTTCTTCGAACGACCATGTGGCTGCGCAAGTCCGAGACCATCCCTGTATTGATTATCAGCGGCCAACGGCTTCACCGACTCCTCGCGTGGCAACACGCGCGTTGCGCCGAGCGTGGCCCCGAGCGAGCTCGGCGCAACGCATGATCGTGCACGAGCGGGACGCAGCGGCCGCTCCGTGGACACCGGTACAGCCGTCTCGCTCACTGATCCATCGTGCCTGAGCATCATCCCGCGCGCTCTGCGGTTCGACACGCCCTCACTGCGGCGCCCTTCGACGTGCTCGTCATTGGTGGCGGGATCACCGGCGCCGGCGTGGCGCGTGACGCGACGCTGCGCGGATTGCGCACGGCGCTGGTGGAGCAGGACGACTTCGCGAGCGGGACGTCGAGCCGGTCGTCACGACTGGTGCATGGTGGAGTGCGCTACCTGGAGCACGGCCAGCTCGGCCTGGTGTTCGAGTCGAGCCGCGAGCGGCGGACGCTGCAGCGAATCGCGCCCCACCTGGTGCGTCCCCTCGCCTTCACCTGGCCGGTGTATCGCGGCGCGCGGGTCCCCCGGTGGAAGCTCGCCGCCGGCCTCACCCTGTACGACCTGCTGGCCTTGTTCCGGAACGTGTCACATCACGAGCGGCTCTCCACCACCGGCGTCACCGCGCTGGAGCCTGCGCTGCGGGCGGAGGAGCTGCGCGGCGGAGCGCGCTACTGGGACGCGGCGACGGATGACGCGCGGCTCACCCTCGCCACCGTGCGCTCGGCGGTGGCCGGCGGCGCCGTGGTGGCGAACCACGCGCGGGTGACGTCGCTCGTCAGGTCCGGCGATCGCGTGACGGGCGCGCACGTCGTGGACAGGCTCACCGGCGAGACCGTGGAGGTGCGGGCGCGCGTGACGGTGAATGCTGCGGGCCCGTGGAGCAACGTGGTCGAGCGGCTGGCCGACGACGACGCGGGGCCGGCCGTGCGCGGAAGCAAGGGCGTGCACGTGAGCGTGCCCCGCGATCGCATCGGCAACGTGGCGGCGCTCACCCTGCTGGCGCCTCAGGACGGGCGCGTGATGTTCGTACTTCCGGCCGGCGACTTCGCGATCGTCGGCACCACTGACACGTACGAGATGGTCTCGCCCGACGAGGTGCGAGCGTCACGCGCCGACGTGGAGTATCTCCTCACCGCGGCGAACCACTTCTTTCCGGCGGCCACGCTCACGAACGACGACGTGGTCGCCGCGTGGGCCGGACTCCGTCCGCTCGCCGCGCACGAGAGCGCCGGGAACGACCCGGGAGCGGCGTCGCGCGAGCACGCGATCGCCGAGCGCGTGCCGGGGCTCGTCAGCGTGACAGGAGGCAAGCTCACCACCTATCGCTCGATGGCGGCCGACGTGGTGAACATGGTGCAGCGCTCGCTCGGCACGCCGGTGACACCAGCGCTCACGGCGCGGCACGCGCTCGAGGGTGGCCTGATCGCGGATCTCGCGGTTGAGATCGCGGCGGCGACCATCGCGACGGAGGACGTGGCAGTCGCGGAGCGGCTCGTGCACGCGCACGGAGCGAACTGGCGCGACGTGTGGGCGCTGGCGGCCGCCGAGCCGGCGCTGGCGGCGCGCGCCGAGGCGACGCGGCCGTATCTGATGGCGGAGCTGCGGTACGCCGTCGAGTGCGAGATGGCGGCCACGCTCGGCGACCTGCTGATCAGGCGTACGCCGATCGCCTTCGAGATGCGCGACGCGGGACAGGTGGTCGCACGGCGCATCGCGCCGGCGGTGGCACGGTGGCTCGGATGGAGCACCGAGGCAACGGAGCGCGCGATCGCCGACTACGACGCCGAGTCGCGCCGGATGTTCGGGATCGGGTGAAGGCGCGAGCGACGTTCGCACCTGGTGCGGCTACGTTGTGCGGCGCTCCTCGATGCGACGGACCGCGTCGACCGCCAGCGTCTTCAGGATGCCCAGCTCCGCTTCGGTGAAGGTGCGCTCCTCCATCCCCACCACGCACAGGTTCCCCAGCACGAAGCCGCGCGACGAGATGAGCGGTACGCCGGCGTAGCAGCGCACACCGTCCTGCGTGACGAGGGGATTCTCGCGGTGACCGGGATGCACCGCCGCATTCTCGACGACGACCGGCTCGCGGGTGCGCACGGAGGCGGCGCAGAACGACCACTCGACCGGATGGCCGCGCGTATCGTCGAGCCATAGACCCTCGATCCCGTGGGCGGCGGCGACGTGCAGCGCCTCGTCGAGCACGACACTCACCAGCGATACCGGCAGCCCTACCGACGCCGCCGCCCGGGTCGCAATGTCCTTCAGGATCGGGTCGACGTCGCCCGAGAGCAATCCGAGGTCGGCGATCT
>JBBQYZ010000064.1:0-9806 GCA_038208205.1 Gemmatimonadales bacterium
ACGGTGGTGTTCGTGTTCGTCGAGGGGATTCTCCTCTACACGATCTTCCGCTACCGCCGTCGCAGCGAGAACGACCAGCCGGAGCACGTGCACGGCAACACGACGCTCGAGATTCTCTGGACCGCGATCCCGGCGCTGATCCTCGCCTTCATCGCCGTGCCGACGGTGCGCACGATCTTCCGCACGCAGGCGAAGGCGAAGGCCGACGCGATCCAGGTCGAGGTGATCGGCCACCAGTGGTGGTGGGAGTTCCGCTATCCGCAGTACAAGGTCACCACGGCGAACGAGCTGTACCTGCCGGTCGGCCGCACCGTCAACTTCTCGCTGCGCACGGCCGACGTGCTGCACTCGTTCTGGGTGCCGCAGCTCGGCGGCAAGCGCGACCTGATCGCGAACCACACGAACTACCTCTGGTTCACGCCGGACTCGGTGGGCGAGCAGGCGTGGAACGGATTCTGTGCCGAGTACTGCGGGGCGTCGCACGCCAACATGCACTTCAAGACGTTCACCGTCTCGCCGGCCAACTTCGAGGCATGGGCGGCGCACCAGGCGTCGCCGGCGGCGTTCGGCGCGGTGGCACCCACCGCCCCGACCGTGCCGGCCGCGTCATCGGGCACGGCGACGTCGGAGGCGAACCAGGCGCAGATCGCGGCAAACGCCAGCGGCGCGACGGGACCCGGCGGCACTGTCGCGGCTCCCAATGCCCCGGCCGCCGCAACGGCGGCCGGCCACGACGTGCGTCCCATGGCGCCCGCCGGCGGAGTGGGTACGACGGCCGGCGCACCGGTCACCAGCGGCGTGCAGCAGGCGGGCTACGTCGCGTTCCCGGCGAGCTCGTTGCCCGCCCACGTCGTGCCGCGCACGCCGATCCCGCCGGGCATGGCCACGTTCGACGAGTCGCTCAGGGGCGACGCCGAGCGCGGGCGGGCGCTGTTGACGCAGGGCGCGGGCGGCTGCGTCGGCTGTCACATGATCAACGGCAACCCGGTCATGATGGGCGTCATCGGTCCGAATCTCACGCACGTCGGCAGCCGCTCCACCATCGCCGGCGGCATCTACCCCAACGACACGCGGCACCTGGCGCTCTGGATCAAGAATTCGCGCTACATGAAGCCCGGGGTGATCATGCCGACTCTCGGCGCCTTCCAGATCGACCCGTCCACCGGGGTCACCGTACCCGGATCGGGGCTGACCGACGCCCAGATCGCCGACATCGTCGCCTACCTGCAGGCGCTCAAGTAACCGCCGACTCACCGGAGACTCAGTAGACATGGCAACCACGGCTACCGCGCCGGCCTTCGCGCCGACGGACAGCTACAGCGGCGAGAGCGGCGTCTGGAGCTGGCTCACGACGGTCGATCACAAGCGGATCGGCACGCTGTATCTGTTCACCTCACTCTTCTTCTTCCTCGTCGGCGGGCTCGAGGCGATGATGATTCGCGCCCAGCTCTCCGGCCCGAACATGCATCTGGTCAGCGCGGAGACGTACAACCAGCTGTTCACGATGCACGGCACGACGATGATCTTCCTCGGGATCATGCCGCTGTCGGCTGCCTTCTTCAACTACCTGATCCCGCTGCAGATCGGCGCGCGCGACGTCGCCTTCCCACGCCTCAACGCCTTCAGCTACTGGGTGTTCCTGCTCGGCGGCCTCTTCATGAACGCGTCGTGGTTCGTCGGCGCCGCGCCCGACGCCGGCTGGTTCGGCTACGCGCCGCTCACCACCCTGCAGTACTCGCCGGGCCTCAACATCGACTTCTGGGTCATCGGCCTCCAGATCCTCGGCGTGAGCTCGCTGGCCGCGGGATTCAACTTCATCACCACCATCATCAACATGCGCGCGCCGGGGATGAACCTCATGCGCATGCCGATGTTCACCTGGAACGCCTTCGTCACGCAGTTCCTGATCATCCTCGCCTTCCCGGTGATCACGATCGCGCTGGTGTTCCTGCAGTTCGATCGCTTCTTCGGCACGAACTTCTACACGATGGCCGCCGGCGCCGACCCGCTGCTCTGGCAGCACCTGTTCTGGATCTTCGGGCACCCCGAGGTCTACATCCTGGTCCTGCCGGCGTTCGGGCTCGTGTCGGAGATCATCCCGACGTTCTCGCGCAAGCCGATCTTCGGCTACCCGGTGATGGCGTACGCCACGATGCTGATCGCCTTCCTCGGCTTCGGCGTGTGGGCACATCACATGTTCGCCGTGGGCATGGGCCCGATCGGCGACACCGTGTTCGGCGTGACGACGATGCTGATCGCGATCCCGACGGGAGTGAAGATCTTCAACTGGATCTTCACCATGTGGGGGGGCTCGATCCGCTTCTCGACGGCGATGAAGTTCGCCATCGGACTGGTGGGCCTCTTCACGATCGGCGGCATCTCGGGGGTCATGCATTCCTCCCCCCCCGCCGACCTGCAGCAGACGGACACCTACTTCATCGTCGCGCACTTCCACTACGTGCTGTTCGGCGGCTCGATGATGGGCATCTTCGGCGGCATCTACTACTACTACCCCAAGATGACCGGCCGCTTGCTGAGCGAGAAGCTCGGCAACTGGCACTTCTGGCTGATGTTCGTCGGCATGAACGTCACCTTCTTCCCGATGCACTTCTCGGGGCTGATGGGGATGCCGCGCCGCATCTACACGTACGAGGCGGGCCAGGGATGGGAGATCTTCAACAAGATGAGCACCTACGGCACGGGCCTTCTCGCCATCGGCATGGTCATCTTCGTCTGGAACTTCGTCCGCAGCTACCGCACCGGGGAGATCGCCGGCAACGACCCGTGGGGCGCGCCGACGCTCGAGTGGTCGATCCCTTCGCCGCCGCCCGAGTACAACTTCGCGCGCGTACCGCGTGTCACGTCGCGCCTGCCGTTGTGGGACCTGACGTCGCCGCGGCTCAACGCCGAGGTGCCGCACACCGAGCGCGGCGACCGCCGGGTGGACGTGGACGTGGGCAGCAAGCACCAGGGCCACGGACACCCCAACTTCGTGGGCAACCAGCCGAAGCAGGGCGCCGAGGCGGGAATGCACATCGAGCACGCCACCGGCAAGTCGGCCAAGGAGCTCGGCATCCCGATGCCCAACCCGACGATCAAGCCGTTCATCTGCGCCCTCGGCATGACGATCATGTTCTCGGGCCTGTTGTTCATTCACAAGGACAAGATGCCGCTCGCGCTGATGACGATCATCGGCGGCGCGCTCGTCATGTCGATGGCTCTCTATGCGTGGGTCCTGACCCCGCTCGAGGACGCCCACTAATCCCCGAGGATCGATTCCAGTGGCACACGCGACCGCGGCCGTTCACAGCGCACACGACGACACGCACGGCGGCCATCCGCCGACGTCGACGGGGCTCGACAACAAGAAGATCGCCATCTGGGCCTTCATCGGCTCCGAGTGCATGCTCTTCGTGTCGCTCATCTCCACCTACCTGATCTACAAGGGGCGCAGCGTCGTCGGGCCGTATCCGCACGACGCCTGCCTCCCGCCGAGCTGCAGCACGCCGCTCAAGGCGATCCTCAACATCCCCGTCACGTCGGCATCCACCTTCGTGCTGCTGATGTCGTCGCTCTTCATGGTGTTGGCGCTCGCGGCGGTGGAGACCAAGGACCAGCCGAAGCGCACGAGCGGCGAGCGGATCCTCGGCAACTCCAAGCTCTGGCTCTGGATGACGGCGATCATGGGCACGACGTTCCTGGGCTTCCAGGCGTTCGAGTTCACCTCGTTCGTGCACGAGGGACTGTCGATCCGCACGAACCTCTTCGGCAGCTCGTTCTTCACGCTGACCGGATTCCACGGCGCCCACGTCACCGCCGGCGTCCTCTGGCTGCTCACCCTGCTCGCGATCGACTACCGGCGCGGCCTCGGCCCCAACGACGCCGTCAACGTCGATCTCGCCGCACTGTACTGGCACTTCGTCGACGTCGTCTGGATCGCGATCTTCACGCTCGTGTACCTCATCAAGTAGGCCCTCGACCATGGCACACGACCCCTCCCACGAGCAGCACCACGCCAACGTCGACCACGCGGCGATGGGCATCGAGCACGAGCACCCGACCTGGTCCACGTACTGGAAGGTCGGGCTCATCCTCACGCTGATCACCGTCCTCGAAGTCTGGATCTACTACATCCCCAGCTTCGTCGCCTCGCGCGCCTTCGTGCCCGTACTGCTGGTCCTCTCGGCGATCAAGTTCGCGATCGTCGTCATGTTCTACATGCACCTGCGCTACGACCACAAGCTGTTCCGCGCCCTGTTCACCGGGCCGCTGATCATTGCCATGGTCACCCTGGTCGGGCTGATGTTCCTGTTCGGCAAGCTCTCGGTCCGGGTCGGGGCGCTGCACTGATGGCGCCGTGATGTTCCCACCCGTGGCGATGCTGCTGCACCCCGCGGCACGCATCGCCCTCACCGAGTTCACGGTGCACCCGAGCACCGTGATCGGCCTCGCCGGCCTCGGCGCCCTGTACCACTGGCGCGCCCGACCGTCGTCGGCGAACCGCCTGTCGCCGGCCGCGGGGTCGGTCGCCGAGCGCTCGCCGTCCGCCGTGCAGCGCGCGACGTTCTACGGTGCGCTGGTGCTGATCTTCCTGTCGCTGAACGGGTGGCTGCACGACCTGAGCGACTACTACCTGTTCAGCGCGCACATGGTGCAGCACCTCATGCTCACCCTCGTGGCGCCGCCGCTGCTGGTGATGGGGACGCCCGGGTGGATGCTGCGGCCCGCGCTGCGCTGGCGCGGTGTCGGCCCGCTCGCCCGCTGGCTCACCGCGGCGCCGCATGCGTTCCTCATCTTCAACGTCGTGCTCACGGCGTGGCACCTGCCCCCGGCGTATGCGCTGGCGATGCGGTACCATCCGGTGCACATCGTGCAGCACTTGTGCTTCATGATCGCGGCCACGCTGATGTGGTGGCCCGTGCTCAGTCCCCTGCCCGAGCTGCCGCGGCTCTCCTATCCCGGCCAGATGTTGTACCTGTTCCTCATGAGCATCCCGATGTCGCTCGTCGCCGTGTGCATCGGCTACGCCGATCACGTGCTCTACCCGGCGTACGCGAGCGCGCCGAGACTGTGGGGGATCAGCCCGGTGCAGGATCAGCTGATCGGGGCGCTGATCATGTGGATCCCCGGCGGATTCTTCTTCTTTGCGGTCATCTCGGTGGTCTTCTTCCGATGGCAGCAGCAGGGGGAGGACTCGACGGCGTCGGCGCAGGTGGGGTGGCGGGCGGTGTGAGATGCGAGGGGCACCATAGAGGGTGAACGGCCGACGCTCGCTGCGCCGGCCGTTCCTGCGTGTCGCCGCTCAGGTGGAGAGGCGTTCATCGTGACATCTGGCGCCGGGATCGGCATGGGATGGTGGGGCGGCGCTCCTTGCCCCAACCGGACATCCGCCGCGTGATGGCGGCGTGAAAGGCGGCGGTTCCGGTTCAGGCTGGTCCGGCCAGCCCCTCCCGAACGACGGTCTCACTTCCGCGAGGGCCAGCATGAGAGCTGCAAGCATTGCGTCCACGATCGCGCGAGCGCTGCTCGTTGCCGCTGTCGTCTCGTGTGGCGGAGGAGGCGGCGGCGACGCCGGACCGACCGCGCCGCCGACGCAGACGCCCACGCCGACCCCGACGGCGTCGGTCGCCAGGGTGGAGGTGACTCCAGCGGCGCCCACGCTCATCATCGCGCAGAGCATGACCATGTCCGCGGTCACGCGCGATGCCAGCGGCGCCACGTTGACCGGCCGCGCCGTCACGTGGACGACGTCCAACGCGGCCATTGCCGCCGTGAGCCAGGCAGGGGCGGTGACCGCAGTGGCCGCGGGGACAGCGAGCATCGTGGCGGCCTCGGAGGGCCGATCCGGCTCGGCGGCGCTGACGGTGGTCGCGGTCCCGGTGAGCGCGGTGCGCGTCACGCCGCCCTCGGCGGGGCTAGCGATCGGCGGCACGGTCCAGCTCACCGCGGTTCCGACGGATGCGTCAGACGCGCCGCTCGGCGGGCGGGTAGTCACCTGGAGCTCCTCCACGCCGGGCGTCGCCACGGTATCCGCGGGTCTCGTGACGGCGGTCAGCGCCGGCACGGCCACGATCACCGCCTCCAGTGAGGGCAAGAGCGGCAGCGCCGCGATCGCCGTGACGGCAGTACCCGTGGGATTCGTCACGGTCACTCCTCCCTCGGCGTCGGTGCTCGTGGGATCCACTGTCCAGCTGTCCGCCGCCACGCTCGACGCCGCTCGGAACCCGCTGAACGGGCGCGCCGTGACCTGGGGCAGCAGCAGCACCGCCATCGCAACCGTGAGCGCCACCGGCGTGGTGACGGGTGTGAACGCCGGAACGGCGGTCATCACCGCCACGAGCGAGGGAAAGAGCGCGTCGTCCACCGTCACGGTCACGGCGCCGGCGCCGGCGATCTTCACGACGCCCGATACGTACTTCATCGATCTCAATCAGACGCTCAATGTCGGCGGCTACGTCACCCAGGACTTCACCGTGGGCGGCACCACCAAATTGGTGCTTCGTGTCGCGGCCGACTACGGGGTGGATGCCGTCGTCATGACCCCCGGGCAGAAGGCCAACTTCCAGGCGGGCGGTGCGTTCAGCTACATCGACGGGTTCACCAACCAGTTCGGGACAAAGACGATCACACTGAGCGCCGGCACCTACACGGTCGGCGTCAGGAACCGCGTGCAGAGCGCCAATGCCATCCGGCTGGAGCTGGACAAGGACATCGTGCTCGCACCAGAGGGCGGTCACACCTTCCGCTACGTGGACGCCTACCTGAACGACGTTGGATACGTCCAGCCCAACGGCGGGTACCTCATCCAACCGTTCACCATCCAGTCCGGGTATCGTTACCTGATCGACGGCGCCAACTCCGGTCTGGAGGTCTACGTAATCCCCGCCAGCGAGGTCGCCAACGTGCGCGCCTCGCGCACCTTCCAGTACATCGTGAAGTACAGCAGCGGCGGCAGCGTGGACACTGCCCTGCCGGGCCTGGCGGAGTACAACCTGTCGCCCGGCGACTACGCGCTCGTGCTCAGGAACCCTTCCTCGATCGCGCGAGCCTACGTGTACCTGATGGAGCGGTGGGCAATTCAGTGACATCGCGCTGTGGCTGGAGGGGGGTGGGGGCGCGGTGCTGCCCGCGCGCGGTGCAGGCGGGCGGCCGGGCCCTGCGGTCACTTGCCGCGGTCACTTGCCGCGTTCGCCGGGCGGCGGCATACTGATCGCGTTCTCCGGCCCACTCGTGCCAGGAGGAACCTCGGCCGCCCGAGCTGAGCGAGCGGCTCGACAAATGCCCGCACTCGCGTTCTAGTTAGGGAAGCCTGGCTGTGCGCAGGCAGTCTCCATCCCACCGCCGGCACGAACGCAGTCCGCTTGTCGAGGTCGCCAGCATGGCCACTACCATCGATACCCGTTCTTCCGCCTCGGCGCGGACCCCGGGCCCCGCGTCGGCCCCGCCGGTGCCGTCGGCCCCCGCGCGCGAGCGGCTCCTCTCTCTCGACGTCTTCCGCGGGCTCACCATCGCTGGCATGCTCCTCGTGAACAATCCGGGGAGCTGGGAGCACATCTACCCGCCCCTGGAGCACGCGGCATGGAACGGGTGGACGCCGACCGATCTGATCTTTCCCTTTTTCCTCTTCATCGCCGGTATCACGACTCACCTCTCGCTCAGCGGGCGCCGGGCGCGGGGCGACGACGAGCGGGCGATCCGGGCGCAGATCATCCGGCGCGGTACGCTGATCTTTCTGTTCGGCTTCCTGTTGAACGGCTTTCCCTACTTCACCTGGGGCGCCGTCCCCGGCGTCGCCGACCCGACCCTGCTGCAGCGCGCCGCTGACCGACTCCTTCACTGGCGGTTCATGGGGGTGCTGCAGCGCATCGGCCTCGCCTACATGCTCGCCGGACTCCTCACCCAACGCACCACCCTCCGGCAACAGGTCATCGTGCTCGCCGGCCTGTTGTTCGGGTACTGGATCATCATGACCCTTCTCCCCGTACCGGGTGAGGGGACGATCGGTGCGCTCCTGCTCGACGTGCCGTCGCGCACGATGGCCGCCTGGACGGACCGCGCCCTTCTCGATTGGACTCGTTGGGGCGGCGGCAACCATATCTGGGTCGGTGGAGTGACCTGGGATCCGGAGGGTCTGCTGAGCACCATTCCGGCGATCGGCACGGCGATGCTCGGCAACCTCGCCGGACGCTGGATCGGCGAGCGCCGCCCCCTCACCGAGCGGCTCGCCGGGCTGTCGGCAGCGGGTGCCATCGCGATGATGGTCGGGCTGATGTGGCACTGGGCCTTCCCGATCAACAAGAGCCTTTGGACCAGTTCCTACGTCGTCTTCACCGCTGGGGTGGCCGCCCTCTCGCTGGCGACGATCATGTGGCTCGTCGACCTCCAGAAGGTGCGTGGCTGGACTCGCCCGGCGGTGATCTACGGAGTCAACCCGATCATCGCCTTCGTCGGATCGGGGGTCATGGCGCGCTGCATCTACTCGATCTTCAAGATCACCCGCGACGGGCGGCGGATCCCCCTGCAGGCGGGTATCTATGAGACGCTGTTCGCGTCGTGGCTCACTCCGACGAATGCGTCGCTCGCCTTCGCGCTGGCCTTCGTGACGTTCTGGTACGGAATCCTGTACGTGCTTTACCGACGGAACATCATTCTCAAGGTGTAGGTGGGCGATCTAACGGCCGCGATCGGCATCGCGGAGAATGGAACAGCATGGTCAACGGACTGGTACTGCTCCAACGATCGAGCGAATGGTTCCAGGTGGCAGCCGCGTTCCTGATGGGCCCTCCTGGCAGCGAGTCTCGGTCAACGATCGCTCCCTCACTGTGACGAATTGCTGGAGCGCTGACCTTGGAAAACTATGGGGGTCGCGAGATGCGCTGATCTCATCCCGCGACCCCGAATCCTTTCAGGGATGCCTCCCGCCGGAGGAGCGCTGCAAGCAAAGGCGCGATGGCTGCTGCCACCGAGGGCCTGGAGCGCCATCAGGATCCCTGCACCCATGCAACAGATCCGCGTGGTTTTCGGAGCAGGTCGCAGCTCGTGCCGGGTCGCTGCACCACTCAACGCCTCGAACAGCCCGTTAAGCGATTCCATCGCTGGAACGCGAGTTGCCCCTCTCCCGCTAATGCTTCCCTCCCCCTTTGGACCGAGCGCCCTTCGCGCCACGGTCACCATCGCCCTTGCCGCCCTCCTCCTCGCGCCTGCGGGGGCGGGAACAGCTTCCGCCGCGCCCGTATCCGGGCCATCGGCTGCCGAGTCCCTCGCGGCCGTCGGCCCGCAGGGTCGCGGGCGGACCAAGGCCAAGAGCGCTCGACGCACCCCGACGCGCCGCGTGCGGGCTCGCGCCGCGGCACCGGCCGCGCCGGCGTGGACCTCCCCGCGCGGCGTCGGCGATCTCCGCAGCGACTTCGGAGGCATGATCGCGAACCGTGTTCGCAGCGGGAAATTCGGCGTGATGGTCGTGTCGCTCACCCGTGGCGACACCCTGTTCGCCCAGAACGCCGGCGACATGATGCAGCCGGCGTCCACGATGAAGCTCTTCTCCACCGCCGTCGCGCTCGACCGGTTCGGCCCCGAGCACAGCTTCTCCACCGACGTGCTGCGCGAGGTAGCGATTGGCGCCGACGGCGTCCTGTCCGGGAACATCTACCTCCGCTCGGATGGCGATCCGTCGATGTCGGCGCGGTTCTGGAGGGATCCGAACTACCCGATGAACACCCTCGCGCGCTCGGTGGCGCAGACGGGCCTGAAGCGCGTCACGGGCGACCTGGTGTTCGACGCCACGGCGTTCGACGACCAGAAGATCC
>JBBQYZ010000065.1:0-9763 GCA_038208205.1 Gemmatimonadales bacterium
GCCATCGAGCGCGCGGTGATCCTCTCCCCCGACGAGATGGTGCGGCCCGACGCGTTCGACGGCGTGCAGGTTGGCCTCTCCGCGCGGGGTACGGGTCCACGCCCGTTGCCGGCATACGCCGCACCGGTCGCACCACTGCCGCCGGATGCCGTCGTCCTCCTCTCGCTCAACGTCGACGAGGCCGAAGCACGGCTCATCGCGCGCGCGCTGGAAGTGTGCAACGGGAATCGCACGCGTGCTGCGCTACTCCTCGGCATGAGCGTGCGGACACTCCGCAACAAGCTGAACACCCGGGGCCAGAGAGCATCGGACGTCCGCCCCCGACCCGTGAGTCATCTCAGTCTGATCGGGCCATAATGTCCCGGCAGTAACTTCCGCTCGGCAGGTCTTGCCTGGTCCGCTCCGCGCGAACATCTGCCCACCGTGTCGAGCACGCCCCGCAGGATCTCCATGCAAGCGCTGCCGTGACAGCGTGATAGCGCGCCGGGGCGAACGCTCGGTCACGCTGTCGCCGACCAGCATTGAGCACGATCGACATGGCCTCCGACCTGCCTTATCGGAGTCTGCCAGTGCGACCCGGCAGCTGTTCCCTCCTCCCCGGGTTGCCTCTCCCCCGCGCCTCTCTATATCGGCGCACCGAACTCCGAAGTTGGAGTCCCACATGGACGCTCGGACCCTCTGGACGGCGTACGCCGCCGGTGACGTGGATGCCCGCGATGCTCTCCTCCACGACAACCTCAGCCTCGTGCATCACGTGGCGCGCCAGCTCGCGCGCGGCCTCGCCGCCGACGTCGATGTGAACGAGCTGGTGAGCGCAGGCACGATGGGCCTGATGAGCGCCCTCGAGTCGTTCGACGCCGCACGCGGACTGGCGTTCAGCACCATCGCCGTGCCGCGCATTCGCGGGGCGATCCTCGACGAGCTCCGACGGCAGGACCACGTGCCGCGCTCGGTGCGTCGCAAGACGCGCAGCATCGGGGGCGCACGGGAGTCGCTCACCAAGCGGTTGGGGCGCACTCCCGATCAGTCGGAGATCGCCGAGCAGCTTGGCGTCGACACGCCCACCCTGTGGCGCTGGCAGGCCGACGTCGAGGGCGCGATGCACGTTCCCCTCGACCGCAGCACGACCGAGCGGGATGGCTCGGCTCCCTCGCCCGCCGAGATCCTCGGCAACGGCGACGAGCTCGCCGACGAGCGACTCGCGCGCGAGGAGGGCGTGGCCCTGCTGCGCAACGCGATGCTCGTGTTGAAGGACCAGGAACGCACGGTGCTCTCGCTCTACTACTTCGAGGAGCTCAAGGCTCGCGAGATCGCCGAGGTGATGGGAGTGAGCGAGTCACGCATCTCCCAGATCCGCTCCAAGGCGCTGGCCCAGCTCCGCGACGTGCTCGCTCCGCTGCAGGCCTCCGCCTGATCAGCCGGGCGCTCGCGTGGCGTGCTCGCGCCGCCGCAGCGCCAGCAGCGACGGCAGCGTGAGCACCAGCTCATCGCCATCGCGTGCCACGACGCCGCCGCACCGCGCCGCGACCTCGGCGGCGTAGGGACCCGCATCGCCGCGTGCCTGGACCCGTACTCGCATCGCGTCGTCGTCGCCCTGCAGCACGACAGCCACCTGCTCGCCACCTCGCTCCTCCGCGTCGGTCGTGGCGGCCTGCACGAGCAGCACCAGCGCACGCAGCAACGCCCAGCGCGGCACGCGCACCGGCTGCATCGTGCCTCGCTGCGTGACCACACACCGGGCGCGGCGCGCGCGCGAATGGTGCGCGTGCAGCGCGATCGCGTCGTCGACCACCGGCTCGAGGTCCAGCGCCTCCGCGTCGTGCTGACGCATCGGCAGCAGCCCGAGGAGGACGCTGAGCCGCTGCAGCCTCCCCACCTCGGCCGACAGGAGCCCGCCAGTAAAGGCCTCCGAGTCGCCGAGCGCGCTCAGCTCGACGCTGACGCTGAGCGCCGTCACCCGATTGTTGAGCGCGTGCACGAGCCCAGCGAGCAGCTCGTCGGCGATCAGGGCCCACTGCTCCAGGCCTGGTGCCCGATCGTCGTGCGCCGACCGAAGGGGCGCCTGCAGGTCAACCATTGTCGGTGCAGAGGTGTGAGCGGATCCGCACGGCTCGCCCTCTTCCCGCGGAGCGCGGCGCGGCGCATCCTAGGACGCGTCGCGGCCCGCGGACGCAACGGCGACGCCCCACGATGTGGCGGGCGCCGGAACGGTGGGCGCGGGAGCGACCGTCAGGGTGAGCGCGATGTTGCAGGAAGCGGGGGCCCCGTGGCTCGTGCGGCAGGCCGAGCCCTGGGCGGACCTGTACTCGCACTCGAAGGCCCTCTCGGCCGGCGTCCTGTTCCTTCACCTGGTTCCGCTGCTGGTCTCCGGCGGCACCGCCCTGGTCGCTGATCGCGCCACACTGCGGACAGTGCGTGGCGACGCATCGGCGCGTGGCGCGCAGCTCGCCGAGCTCGCGGCCAGCCACCGCCTCGTGGTGAGCGGGCTCGCCCTGTCGTTCGTCAGTGGCGTGCTGATGTTCCTCTCCGACGTCGAGACATTTCTCCCGTCGCCCTTCTTCTGGATAAAGCTCGCCCTCGTGGGGCTGTTGCTCCTCAACGGCCTCGCGATGACGCGCACGGAGCGGGTGCTCGTGGCGCGCGGACCCGAAGGCTCCGACGCGCTCTGGGCGCGCATGCGGACCATCGCCGTCGTCAGCGCGGCACTCTGGCTCGCGACCACCCTCGCCGGCGTGGTGCTCGCCCAGTACGCCTGACGCAGCGGCCCCGCGCGCTATCTTTTCGGCATGCTGATCGGCATCGCCGGGATGGTGGGGTCGGGGAAGAGCACCCTCACGCGCGCGCTCGCGGCCCGCTTTGGCCTGGCGCACGCGCTCGAGAGCGTGGACGACGAGAATCCGTGGCTCGCGAAGTTCTACGGCGGCGGATCCGAAGGGATGCGCGACTTCGCGCTCCCGTTGCAGCTCCACTTTCTGGCGACGCGCTTCGAGAGCATGCGGCGCATCCGGGGTGCCGGTGGTAGCTGGGTGCTGGACCGCACCTGGTACGAGGACGCCGAGATCTTCGCGCGGGGCCACTTCGAGGACGGGCTGATGTCGGCGCTCGAGTGGGAACTGTATCGGCGACTCTACGTGGAGCTGCTGCACTCGCCGGTGGCGCGCCCTCCACGCCTTCTCGTCTACCTGCACGCACCGCTCGCCACGATCGTCGCCCGCATCCGGCGCCGCGGCCGGCTCATGGAGCAGGACACCTCGGAGATCTACTGGGCCGCGCTGCACGCCCGGTACGAGCGATGGATCGCCGGCTTCCGCGCCTGTCCCGTGCTCGCGCTCGACGTTCGCGACTACGACCTCGTGGCGAATCCGCTGGCGATCGAGCAGATCGCGGCGCGCGTGCGGGCACGCGTGGAGCCGGCACTCCCACAGACCGAGCTGTTCCCCGGCGTCCTGGTTGGGCGCGCCTAGCGCACACGGTGTGGCGACACGAGCGTCGACCCGCCCAGTCGAGAGAACCCGACAGCGCACCGAGGGTACGATGACCTGCGCCCTTCCGGCGCTCCGCCTCGGTCGTGTCGAACTCCGGAGACTTCCATCCATGTTGGACCTCGCGCGCTGCAGGCCTCGTTCGCTCGTTCCAGTCGCGATCCTCGCGCTCATGGTGGCGTGCCGGGAGCGTGCCCCCGTGCTCCCCGACTCCGCGCTGGCGCAGGACCTCGCGATGGCGCAGCGCTCGCTTCCAGCGCAGACGGTGTTCAACGACGCCCCGCTCGGCCGCGAGAGCAGCGCCGCGCCGTCCGCGGCCGCGGCCGCACCGACCCCTCGCAGGGAAACGCCCCGGGCGCGGACCCCGAGGCCCGCGCCGAGCGCAGGGCGCGAACGCCCGGCCGCTCCGGTCGCGCGCGCCCCGCAACGCTCCACGCCGGCGCCGGTGGCCGCGCCGGTGGTCGAGGCGCCGCTGCCGGCGCCAGCACGCACGCCGGGTCCGGTGGCGGGGGTGATCGGCGCCGGCACCCGCATCGGGATGACGACGAATGGACGCGTGTGCACCAGGAGCGCGCTCGTCGGGGACAAGTTCACCGCGACGGTCTCCAACGTGACCGTCGGCAGCAACGGCGCGCTCATTCCCGCCGGCGCGACCGTCGTACTCGAGGTGGCGTCGGTGGATCGCGCCGACCCGGCCGAGGCGAGTCGCATCAGCTTCCGCGTGCGTTCGATCGACGTGGAGGGCAGCGCGCACCCTGCGGAGGGGAGCGTCGCGACCTTGGGCTCGCTCGAGACGGTGCAGTCCTCGGGCGGCAACGACCGCACCAAGGTGGTGGGCGGAGCGGTGGCGGGCGCCGTGCTCGGTCGGATCCTGGGCGGAAGCACCAAAGCCACCGTGATCGGTGCCGCGGCGGGAGCCGCAGCCGGTTCCGCGGTCGCGCGCGGGTCGCGGATCACCGACGCGTGCCTCCCCGAGGGGAGCCCGCTTCAGCTCACCCTCTCGCGACGGATGGTGGTCCAGCGAATCGGCGCGATCTGATCCCTCGCGCCGCTGGACCCGCCCCGCCGGACCCGCCCCGCCGGCCCCGACGCGGGTGCATTCGCGGGCGCCGCGGCCTTACGCATTCCATGGTAGGGCGCGTACTCTACGGCAATGGCCGCCGACACCCCGGACGACGCGCCGACGTCGTCGCCGCCCTCTCCTTTCCCGCCCGACCCGGCTGACGTCGAGCGGGAGATGCGCGATGCCGAGGATCTTGCGTTGGCGGCGAGTGGTCTGGGATCCGGTCTGCTCGCCCGCCAGGCGGCACCCGAGACGGTTGCCGTGCTCAAGGTGTGTCCGCAGTGCGGCAACGAGTACGAGACCGCCGCGCGCTTCTGTCCGCTCGACGGCACCGCGCTCCGGCCCAAGGGCTCGGATTCACTCGTTGGACGGGTGCTCGCCGATCGGTACCACATCCTCAAGCGCATCGGCGAGGGGGGGATGGGGCGCGTCTACCTGGGCGAGCACGTCAAGATGAACCGCCAGTGCGCGATCAAGGTGATGAGCCCCGCGCTGGTGAACGACCACGACTCCGCGGCGCGGTTCGCGCGCGAGGCGTCGAGCGCGGCGCGGATCATCCATCCCAACGTGGCAGCGGTGTTCGACTACGGGGAGAGCGACGGTCTCGTCTACCTCGTGATGGAGTACGTGGAGGGCGAGCCTCTGTCGCGCATCCTCGCGCGCGAGGCGCCGCTCGCGGTGGAGCGCACCCTGGAGCTGGGCCGGCAGATCGCCGAGGGGCTGGGCGCTGCTCACGAGCTCGGGATCGTGCACCGCGATCTCAAGCCGGACAATATCCTCGTCGCCCGCACCCGTGCCGGGCGCGAGGTGGCCAAGGTGGTGGACTTCGGGATCGCCAAGGCGATGCAGGAAACCGCGGGCGAGAGCCTCACGCGCACCGGCCTCGTGATCGGCACGCCGGAGTTCATGAGCCCCGAGCAGCTCCTCGGCGATCCGATCGACGCGCGCAGCGACCTGTACGCCCTGGGCTGCATCCTGCACCTCATGCTCACCGCGTCCCCGCCCTTCGCGGCCCCGACGCGCGAGCAGATGATCAAGCGCCGGCTTACCGAGGACGCGCCCCACATCCAGGCGGTGGATCCGGGGTTGTCCGACTCGCTCGACCGGGTCGTGCAGCGGCTGCTCGCGCGGTCGCCAGTGGACCGCTATGGCTCAGCGGCAGAGGTGCGCGACGCGCTCTCCGGGACGCATGCGCGCCGGCTCGACGCGGATGGCAACGAGCGCGTCGGATCGCCGACGCCCCGTAGCGCGCCGACGCTCGCCTTCGAGGCCGTGGTCGCGCCGACGCAGATCGCCGCCTCCAGCGAGCGCGCCGTGACGACGAGCGGAGTCTCGCGCCGCCGTCGTGCGCGCTGGCCGTCGTACGTGCTCGGGACCGTGCTCGTGGTGGGCGGAGGGCTGGTGGTCCGCAGCGCACGCGGCGGCAGCGTGCCGACGATCCCCGGCGAGACCACGGCGGTGGCGCCGCGTCCCGCGGCCGTCGTCCAGACGCCGGCCGCCACGCCACACGCGATGATCCCGGCGGCCACGACGCCCGTGCTGCCACGCGCCGACAGCACGCCGGTCCGGCCGGTGGTCGTGGTGGATAGCGCGGCGCTCCGGAAGCGGCGGCAGGACAGCCTCGCTCGAGCGGGCCAGGTCGATCCGCGTTCGGTGGTCGCACCGATCCAGCGCTACGCGAAGGCGATCGAGAGCGGCAGCTCGGAGCAGCTCAGAATCGTCTTCCCCAACTTGCCGGAAGATCAGATCGACTACTGGCGCCGGGGCATCTTCACCAATGGCCGCGACATCAAGGCGGCGGTGACGTACGGACAGATGCCGATCACGCGCAACAAGAACACGGCGGAGCTCGATTTCACCCTCGTCGTGAGCTATGCCCTTCCGTCGTCGAACGAGCGGCAGATCCTGCCGCGCCGCCGACAGCGCGCCAGTCTGCGGCGCATGAAGGACGGCCGCTGGCAGATCGCGTCGTTGTCGCTCAGGCCGTAGGACGGACGTCTCAGGGCTTCTTGGCCGCTGCGCCGAGTCGCGTCTGCAGCTCCGCTGACACCGAGTCGAGCTGCACCACGTCGAAGCCGATGTCCCATTCGTCGCCGCGCGCCCAGTTGGCCTCGTTCCGCACCTGCAGCTTGCGCCAGTCGTCGCCCAGGAACTTGGCCACGATGCGCGTGCGGTAGCGGAGATCAGGCACGCCGTCCCGCAGCAGGCTGGCTTGCCAGGATGTCATCACGAATCCGGCGCGCGGGTCGGTCACCTCGACGACGTACTTCTGCTCGAGTCCCTCGGTGACGAGGCGCATCGCCTGCGCCTTCTGCAGCCCCTCGCGCACCTCGATCGTGCGAGTGGCGCGCGACTCCGCCGTCGAGCGAATGAAGGTCACCGGCGGCTTGATGCCGCCCCCGCCCCCGCCCCCAGTGGGTGCCGAGGCACAGGCGGTGAGCGCGACGAGGAGGAGGAGGTGAAGACGCATGTGCCGGGAGTCGGGGATGGGTCGTGGGGTGGGTGGTCGGCCGCGGACAGGCGGCGTCAAACCGACTGACTCCCCCACAGGGTGGTCACTGGACGCAGCGGCCCTTCGGGTCCGGCTTTTCCTTGTCCACCACCACTCGGTGGTCGAGGCCGGCCACTCGCCAGGCGATGTCATGCACCAGGCTGGCCACCTGCGCCATGTGCGCGTAGTCGATGTACTGTGGCTCGTCCGTCACCTGATGGTAGTCGGCGTGGCCACCCGTGGTGAAGAACACGATCGGGATGCCGTAGCGCGCGTACTCATAGTGATCGCTGCGGCAGTAGATGTTCTGCCCGTGCCCGTTCGCATCCATCGTGTAGTCGAAGCGGAAGCCGCGCTTTCCATCGCGATTCACCGCTTCCACCAGGTCACCGAGCTCGGTGGAGAGACGCCGGGAGCCGACGAGCTGCAGATACCCCGGGCCGCCGTGGACGAGAACGTGGTCCCTGGTCTCGCCGGTGATGTCGGTCGTCCGACCGCGTCCCACCATGTCCATGTTGAGCTCCGCCACGATCGAGTCGCGGGGGACGGTGGGATTGTCGGTATAGTGCTGGGATCCGTAGAGCCCCGCCTCCTCGCCCGTGTGCCAGATGAACAGGATCGAGCGCTTCGGCCGTGTCTTCGCCGTGGCGAACCCCTCGGCGATCTCGAGGACGCTCACGCTGCCGGAGCCGTCGTCGTCGGCGCCGTTGTTGATCGAATCGGGGCGAGCCGGGCGAATCCGGCGCATGCTGTCGAGCATCGCGGCGATGCGCCCCCGCTGCTCGGCGGTGACGGCGCGCGGTGCCGGGCTGTCGGCGCCCTGCTGGAGCGCCACCATGTTGAACGCGCGGACCGAGTCGTGATCGACCGGCGCGTGGTTGAAGCCGATGTGATCGTTGTGCGCGCCGATGGCGACGTACTGTCCCTTGAGGGCGGGATCCGAGCCCGGGAGGATCGCGACGACGTTGCGTCCCGGCGCACGCGCCTCGCGGAGGAGCACCGTGCCGGTCAGCGAACGGCCGACGGCACCGGTCGGCGCGCTGTCGATCGCGGGGTAGAGCAGCCGCGCGACCCGCGGCGTCACGAACAGCGTAGGCGGTCCGGCCGGCTTCACCTCGCCGCTCCGAAGCTCGGTGCGGTTCGCGATGTAGGCGCGGTAGCTCGCTGTGATGCGATCGTAGGAGTTCACGAGGATCGCCGCGGCGCCCGAGTAGCGCGAGTTGGGTCCGAACAGGGCCCCGCGGAACCAGCTCGCCGACGCCGGCGAATTGAGGACGACGATCTTGCCCGCGGCGGCGGCGGCGGGGAGCCAGGTCGTGCTGTCGACCGCAGAGCCGCCGAACACCACCGGAAGGCCGTCGAGCACGAGCCGTCGCTCGGACTGTACCCATGGGTAGTAGTCGGTGCCGATCGCGAGCGTCTCATCGCCCACCTTCATCACGGACGAGCCCTCGATGCCATACGCGAAGAGCGGGATGTTCTGGAAATACCCGCCGCTGTCGCCCGCAGGCACGAGGCCGAGGCGGCGCGCTTCGCGCTCGATGTACACCGTGCCCTTCAGGTTGTACTCGGTCCCCACCTGACGGCCCATCATCGAGTCGTCGGCGAAGACATAGAGACGCGTCATCAGGTCGGCGGCGCTGATCGCGCCAGCCGTCGGCCGTGGCGCGAGCTTGAGCGGCAGCGCGGGCGCGGCCGCCGAGGCTGGGGCGAGGATGGACGCCGGGCCCTGCGCGGCGAGCGCCGACGGCGAGGCGAGAGCGGCGCCGGTCATGAGCGCGGCGGCGGAACGGACGAACGACATGCAGTCTCTCCGGAGGTGGTGCCAGGTTGTACGAGAAGCTACCGCGGTGCCGCGCCGCACGCTCGTCGTGGCGTGACATGGCACGGCGCGACGTGGCCGGAGCACGAAGCTTTCACCCCGGCAACGCGACGGAGTTGCGGGGCCCGCCGGGCCCGTGTTTGCTTCGTGACAGCAACTCACCCTGTCGAGGAGTGGTCATGGCCCTGACCCAGCGCGCCTTGTTCGAGCAGCTCCGCACCGAGGCGCTCGCCAACCACCGGCAGATCGCCCAGCTCGCACGCCCGCTCGATCCCGAACGCCTCGTACGACGTCCGGCGCCGTCGCGCTGGAGTGTCGGGGAGGTGCTGGAGCACCTCTGCAACGCCGACGAGCAGTATCGCGAGCCCGTGTCGTCGCTGGTCCGCGCGGCGCGGCCCGACGCGGGCGCACCGCTCCGCGAGTGGCGGCCCTCCCTGCTTGGCAAGCTCGTGGTGAAAGGGCTGGAGAGCCGGCGCCGGCTCAGGGCGCCGAAGTCGTTCCGCCCGGGTCCCACTCCGCGCAATGGGGTGTTGGAGGACTTCCTCGCGCGCGACACGAGGCTGACGACGTTGATGGAGGATGCCTCGTCGCTCGACTGGGGCGCGCTCAGGTTCACGCCGCCGACGCTGCCTCCGTTCCTGAAGATGAACCTGGGAGACGCGTTCCGGGTGCACGTGGTGCACGTGCGTCGGCACCTGGGGCAGATGCAGCGGGCGATGGTGGGGTAGCGGTGGTGGGTAGCGAGTGGATCGGTCATCAGTCGAAGCAGTGCCGCGTCGAGGGCCGATTCCACTAGCGTCACTCGTGGTGTCCGCCCACTTTTCCGCGCATGCGAATAGCCGTTCCTCTCGAATCCGCGACGGGCGAGCACCGAGTCGCCCTCACCCCGGACAGCGCCGCGCGGC
>JBBQYZ010000066.1:0-9676 GCA_038208205.1 Gemmatimonadales bacterium
TCGCCGGGGGCGAATGTGTCTGCCCCTTTCGCCCCCGGCGACTGCTCTGGCGCGCGAGGCGCCGGACGACTCAGAGCGTGCTGCCCGTGCTCGTGTTCGAGGACGACGAGGACGCGGAGCTACCGGCCGTCATGTTCAACCCCGAGGTATCGCCCTGCCGCACGTGCTCGACGAACAACTGCTGCGCGAGGCGGTTGGCGTCCTTCGCGTAATCATCGTGATCGCGCTCACCGTGTTCGCCGATCTGAGCGAGCCGTTCGATGCCCAGCTGCCGGCCAGCCTCGCGAAAGGTCTTGAACGTGTCCTCACTCTGCCGCGAGGTCACGATGTCGCCGACGAGGCGCAGAAAGTCGCTCTCGCGTGCTGCGTCGGCGAGATCGCGCGCCATTCCGAGTGCCTTGCCGAGGACCTTCTTGCCCGCGCCCGTCTGGGCTCCGATCTCACGCTGATAATCCTCGAGCATCTGCTGATGCGCCGAAACCTTCGGGATGAAGCGCGCGCAGAGCGCGCGAAAGCGCTCGTCCTCAGCCTGCTTCTCGTGGTCGACGAGGTTCTCGACGAACGTATTGTGCTGCATCACTGCGTTGTTGATCTGGCTCTTGAGAAAGTCGGTGCCTCGGTCCATGCGTTCCCCCTGGTTGGTCGTGTTGTGGACACGCGAGGTGCACAAGACGCGCCAGACCGGCCCGACCGCTCTTGCTCGCTAGAGCTCGCCCGCAAGCACCTGTCGCCGGATCTCGCCGTAGTCGCCGGGCAGTGACTGATCCGCGTCGACCGCGAGGTCTTCCACCGCATTCAGCAACGCTCGCTTGAGCCGACGTCCGCCCTCGCCCGAGGGCAAGGTGCGCATGGTCGCGGTGAGCAACGACGCGTCGATCAGGTAGTCCCCTGCGGTAGGCGCAGCGCTCGGCAGCAACGGTGGAATTCCGCACGCGCCGCCGAACTGTGGTGATACCGGTGGTTGAGAGTGGCTGCTCGACAGGCTACGGGGCTCGACCGCGAGCACCGTCGCCAGCCGCTCCCTCAGCGAGCTCGTCAGCTCCGACTTTCCGGTCATGACCCGCCAGAGCTGCTGTCGGGAGGTACCAGCGTGGCGCGCCAGTCGCTGCTTGGAGACACCTCGCTCGATGCGCAGAATCTCGAGCCGCTTTCCCAGGGCGGTCAGCTCGGGCGCCCCTTCCGGAACCAACAGATCCGGCAACACTTCCGTTGACATACGTTACCGAATTCCCTAGATTGACATACCGAAAATACCCCGAAACAACACGACGTCCGTTGCACAGTGTAGGAGCCGAAGTGCCGAAAGTCAAGAAAAATGCCGTGAGGGTGAGCGGACGTAAGACAAAGGCGAGCAAGAGGATGCAGGTGAAAGGCGCAGTGGCCGCAAGGAAGACACGGTCTGGAGCGGATCGTTCATCCACGCAGGGGACGGTGAAGCAACCGGCAAAGAAGGCGACCGCCACAAAGGGCGGCACGCGCGCGGCGTCGACGGCACGTGCAGGCCTGAAGAAGAAGGCGTCGAGCGCGCGCGCGCGACGAGTGGTTCCGGCGCCGGTCATCCGAGTGGTGGTGAAGGCGCTGGACCCGTATCGCAAGTGTGGCCCTGGCACGAGCGTGCAGTCGCTGTACCGGGTGGATGAGACGGTCGATGGGCGCTCCACGGCGCATCTGGTCTTCAACGACCGTCATGGATGGTACTGCGAGCACGGCCGCGCCTGCCCAGCGGTCGGCTATGCACGGAAGTACGACGGGCGAATCGCGCGAGCCTCCTGACGAGTCTCGCACTGGACTGACACGACAACGGTAGGATGAGAGAATGATTGCGAGACACGAGACGCACCTCGACAAGATCGACATCTGGTCGGCACTATCGGCCCCCCTTCCCCCCGGCGTGATCTCCTGGCGACAGGATGGACGTCCGGTATCGCGCGATGGGCGGCAGATCGCTCGGTTCGTCGCCTACATCGAGGCGAACACCGTGCGCGAGCGGCTCGACAGCGTCGTGCCCGGGGAATGGGACCTGACGTTGGAGCTGCTGCCCGCGGTAGCGGGGCTCGACGACGACGCGAACCAGGGCGCCTGCTCCTTCAAGGCCCGCCTCCAGATTCTCGGCGTGATCCGTGAAGACGTCGGCACGGGGAAGGACTACAAGCAGGCCGCGACCGACGCGTTCAAGCGCGCCGCGGTGCGTTTTGGCGTCGCGCACGAGCTGTATGCGTACGAGCAGAACTGGGTCCAGATGGATGGCGACGGGAAGTATGCCAAGCCCGCGGAGGATCCAGCCACGGTGTACGCACGGCGCTACGGCAGGCCGAAGGCGGCGGCGGTATCGGTCGCAACGCTGGCGACGTCCGTCACGCCGATCGGACGTTTGGAGCAGCCAATTGCCGTTGCCGCCGACGAGGGTCTCAAGGACCAGCCGGCCTCCGGTCCGCTCGCGACCGAAGAGCAGAGCTGCCCCCAGTGCGGCGGTCGCACCTGGGACAACCGGCTCACCAAGCGAAATCCGAAGGCGCCCGATTACAAGTGCCGCGATCGGGCGTGCGATGGAGTGATCTGGCCGGCAGCGGGCGAGAAGGCACCCGAGCCGGCAACGAGAGCGGTCGAGGAATCGGAAGAAATTCCCTTCTGAGCCGGGTCGCGCATCTCGATCAGCTGCTAGCGATCGGGGGCACGGGCCGGGCGAGCGGCTGATCCGTGCGAGCTGTTTCCGGCGACGTGGCGCCGGCAGCCCGTCGGCGCTATCGTCCCGGGCTGCGCCCCTGGCGAAACTGGTAGACGCGAGGGCCTTAAAAGCCCTTTCCCGCGAGGGAGTGCCGGTTCGAGACCGGCGGGGCGCACTCGACTCGCGGCCCCAACGCACGACGGAGACTGGCGCAATGGCCAGTCTCCGTCGTTTCGTATGCGTTCGTGACAGAGCGGGAAACGGGACTCGAACCCGCGACCCCAACCTTGGCAAGGTTGTGCTCTACCAACTGAGCTATTCCCGCTTGAAGAGCGAATATAAACAGCGCGGCGCGTTCGGCGAAATGGGGCTGGCCAACTTCGCGCGCCTCCGTCGATGGCAGATCCGAGGATGTACGCGCACCACCGCGCGTGACGTCGATCGAGCCAGCGTGTCAGGCCTCGAGACCGAGCGCGTGCACGGCGAACCAGACGGTGGCGGCGAGCAGGCCGGAGAGCGCGGCGTCGCCCCCGTTCCGTGTCGCGAGTCCTGACGCGTCCACCTCCTCCGCCGCGACGCCGTCATGCAGCGGAGCGCGCCGGAGCCAGCGAAGCGCCTCGGTGCCATCCGGACCGATCAATCGCGCGATCTGGCGCACGAGCATCGGGTGCTCGGTCGGGATCGCCTTCGCGGTTCGACGGAACAACGAGTCGGATCGGTCGAGCGCCTCGAACGTCGGCAGCCAGAGCGCGCTCGCCGACGGCTCGTCGTCGAGCGAGGAATGCCCGAGGAGGTCTGTGGACGCGCTCAACAAACCCTTGGGATCCCGCTCGGGCGCGAAGTGCCGCCTGATCGCCGCACGCACCGCCGCTGGATCCTCCACCTCGCGCGACACCTGCTCGTCCAAGGTCCGACGAAGGACGTCGAGCGCATGCGCCACCGCGGCGTTCGCGTGCAGCGTGAAGGGAAATGGCGCGGGCGTCCCCGCCGGCGTGACGTCCGTCGAGTAGAGCGGCAGGCGCGCGTCGCGGCGGTCCTTGATGTCATCGTTCGCGAGATACAGCGCGTCACCAACCGCTGGCTCGTCCACGATGGCGTCGTCACCCGTATCGCGGATGTAGCGATCCACGGCGATCGGGTACGCCGCGACGCCTTCGAGCGCGAATCCTGGTTCGAACATCGTGCCGTCCAGGTAGTGCACGCCCCGCCCCGGCGCGTAGGCGTGCAGCTCGCACATGCGCAGCAGGAGCTCTCGGGCCAGCCCGTTGTCTGCGAGTTGCACCGCCGGGAGGGTCCACATCAGCGCCTCCCAGTCCCGCACGGTGACGCCGGCGGAGTGCCACGGGGCGCGGGTGCGCACGAGATAGTAGTGCGCGTCGTCGAGGGCGCGACCTACACCGTAGAAGTATGCGAACAGCAGATTGCGGTTGATCAGTCGATCCACGGCCTCCGAGCCGGAGCTCTGCTCGAGTCGCTGCAGGGCGTCTCGGGTGCCCGCGAGCAGGGTGCGCCAGCCGCGGCGGCGGAGCACCTGGGCCGTCGCCTCGGCGCCATCACGCTCGGGACCGGCGGCGAGGTAGAACGCGGCCTGCGCACTGTCGCCCGCGCGTACGGTGAGCGAACGCGCGAGCTGGAATCGGATACCGGTCACCGCCACGTCGACATCTCCGTCCGCGCCGATGGCGAGGGCCACGAGCCCCGGCTGCGCACTCCCCTCCAACAGGACGAGGTCGTCACTTCCGAGTGAGACCCGCGGCGCGTCTTCCGCCAGACGCGCGGTGCGCACACGCAGCTGCCGATGACCGAGCATTCCCTCCATTCGAATGACCACGCGGCGCTCGATCGTCCCCCGATTCTCGATCGCGAAGGCGTACACCGCGCCCGCGAGGTCCGCGTCCCGCCCGTAGGGGGCGAACACCGTGCCGCGCACGATGACGTCACCGAGGGTGCAGGTGAACGTCGGCAGCCACTGCGCCGCCCGCTCCCAGACCATGGTCCCAGCGGCGAGCTGCTGGACCTCGCCATCGATCTCCACGACGGGCCGGAGCAGCGGCTCGCCGAGGCCATCGACGAAGTCGGCACCGCCCGCGAGCTCCACCGCCGCGCGTGCGCCGCGGTGCAGCATTCCCACCGCGTAGATCGCGCCGTCGGCCGGATGGATGCAAGGGAGCGTCAACCAGTGGTTGCCCGTGAGCTGCCACGGAACCGCGGGTAGGGACGAAGTGGGCACGTGGAATTCACCCGAGTGAGTTGTTGGGGGCGCGACCCAATGATAACCTTCCGCCCCATGCCTCCGCTCGTATCATCGCTCCGCCGGCACCGCTCGTCGTCGCACCGCGTGCTCGCTGCGCTCATCGTCGCCGCGGCCCTGCTCGCGTCGCGCGACGTGTCCGCACAATCGACTCTCTCGCACACGGATGACGCAGCGCCGCTACCGGCTGGCATGCTGCGGTTGCGCGTGGTGTCGGCGTGGACGCGGTTCGACGCGCGCTTCGCAGCAGGGGGCGGCACAACCCCATTGGGTAGCGAGCTCTCGTCGGACGCGTTGGGCGTCGCCCAGCTTCCGCGCCTGGCCCCGGTCGAAGCGGGGCTGCGTACCCTGACCGCCGATCCCGCCACGCGGTTGTCGTTCGGTCGTCTCGTCGTGGGGAGCAATGCGCGGATCGTGACGACGCCGATCGCGCTCGACTATGGAGTGACGCGTCGGTTCACCGTCGGCATCGTGGTCCCGATCGTTCAGACACGCCGCGTCATTCAGGCGCAGGTGAATCCGGGCGGGACGGCCAACGTGGGATTCGTGCCGGCCTCGAGTCGTACGCCGGCCGCGGACGCCAATCTGGCGGTCGTGACCGCGTACCAGAATGCCGCCGCGGGGCTCGGCGCGCTGATCGTTACCTGCCAGCAGAATCCGGGACGCGCCGGGTGCGCCCCGGTCAACGCCAACCCCTCCGATGCCGCGGAGGTGCGCGCGCTCGCCTCGCGCTACGCGTCCGGCGTTGCGGCGCTCGGCACGACGCCGACAGCGGTGCGCGTCGCACCACAGGCGAACAGCGATCTCGCGCAGGTGATCAACGCGCAACGGCTGGCGCTGAACGTTCGCTTGCAGCAGTACCTGGGTGCGGGCGCCGGGTCGCCGACATCGGTGTACCTCACGCCGTTCGCCTTCACGTATCAGGACCTGCAGGGCACGCGGGAGAGTCCTGGACTGCTGCAAAGCGACGTGGCCGGCGGCCTCGACTCGCTGCACACGACCGACCGCCTCGGGATCGGCGACGTGGGCCTCGGTGCGCAGTTGCTCGTCTTCGACCGTTTCCAGCACGACACGACGCGGCCTACGGCGCTGCAGACCCGGATGCTGGTCGGCGCGACGGTTCGCTTCGCGACCAGTCGCCCGGATTCTGCCCGGTCGCTCGCTGACATCCCCACCGGCGAGGGCGCGGGCGTCGAGGTGCGCGGGGCGTTCGACCTCGTCGTGGGACGTGCCGGCGGGACGGTCGCGGCGCGTTTCGTCCGGTCGTTCGCCCGCACGGCGGAGGCATCGCTCGTCGGCGATCCCGAGTCGGTCTTCCCCTTCCCCGTGTTCGGTCTGCGCGCACGACGGGCCGGCGACCTGGTCGGGCTCGATCTGACCCCGCGGTACTTCATCAACGAGATCTTCGCGCTCGACGCGCACTACGGACTCGAGCGCATCGGCGCCACGGCGTACGATGCAGTGACGGTCGCGGTCACCGACCCGTGCACGGAGTGCGTGGGGTTGGCGTCGATCCCGACGACCCTCGCCGACGCACGAACCGCGCAACGCGTCGGATTCGGCTTCCGCTACTCCACCGTGGACGCGTTCGCACGCGGCCGCGCGCGCTACCCGATCGAGCTGTCGTTCGCGCATCTGGAGACGATCCGGGGGGACGTCGGACAGCCGAAGGGCTCCCGAGACCAGATCCAGGTGCGCCTCTTCTACCGGCTACGTCGCTAGCGGCGGTCGCGTCATCCTCGCTTCGCTGCGCGCTTGCCCGAGCGGACGGCGGGCGCCGCATCGGCAGACAATGACGCTGCGCTCTCGAGAAGCTCGCGAGCGTGCGCGCGACTGAGATCGCTCTCGGGATCGCCGCCGAGCATTCGCGCGATCTCGGCGACGCGATCGTCGCCGTCGAGCACCGTGACGTCGGCGGTGGTCACTCCACCGCGCGCGCCCTTGCTGACTTGGATGTGATGGTGGCCACGCGCCGCGATCTGCGGCAGATGCGTGATCGCGAACACCTGATGGTAGCTCGCGACGCGACGCATGGTTTCGCCCACCTGCAGCCCGACGCGTCCGCCGATACCGGCGTCGACCTCGTCGAAGATGAGCGTCGGGACCCGGTCGAGACGCGCGAGTATCGTCTTCAGCGCGAGCATGACGCGCGAGAGCTCACCGCCCGACGCCACGCGCGCGAGCGGCCGCTGATCGTGACCGACGTTCAGCGAAACGCGGAACTCCACCGCCTCCGCGCCATCAGGCCCGATCTCGCGCAATGGAACGAGCGCAGCATGGAAGCGCCCGTCGCTCATCCCAAGATCGGGAAGCACCTCGTCGACGGCCCGGCCGAGTCGTTCGGCGGCCGCGGTGCGGTTGGCGGTGAGTGCTGCCGCGCGCTCGCCAAGCGTCCCCACCGCGGTGCGCTCGCGCTCCTCGAGCGTGCGGAGGTCGAGACCGGCCGAATCCACGAGATCGAGCTCGCCACGCGCCGTGCGGCCTGCCTCCATCACCTCCGACAGTGTGGCGCCGTACTTCTTGGTCAGCTTGAACAGGAGATCGCGACGGCGACGGACCGCATCGAGTCGCAACGGGTCCAGCTCGACCGACCCCTCGTAGTCGTTCAGCTCCCGCGCGAGGGCCTCGAGGTTGTAGTACGCCGTGTCGTAAAGCTCCTGTAGCCGCGCCAGCGCGGGATCGATCCGCTGGATGCTGGAGAGCGAGCGCTCGACGGTGGCGAGCCGGTCGAGCACCGTGTCGTCTTCCCCTCCAATCGCGCCCGCGATGCCGCTGGCGAGCTCGCGCAACTCCTCGGCATGCTCCAGTCGCCGTGCTTCGTCCTCGAGCCGTCCCTCCTCCCCTTCGACCAGCTTGGCGCTCTCGATCTCCTGCACGACGTGACGAAGGTAGTCGGCGCGCTTCTCCGCATCGGCGCGCCGCCGCCGCAAGTCGGCGATCTCACGGCGCACGGCGGCCATCGCGTCGTGCGCGTCGGCGACCGACGCAGCCTGATCGGTGGCTCCGGCGAAGGCGTCGAGAATGCGGCGCTGTGCCTCCGGGTCCAGCAGGGTCTGTGCCTCATGCTGTCCGTGCAGGTTGACCAGCATCCGTCCCACCTCGGCCAGTATGCCCGCGCTGACAGTGGTGCCGTTGACCCACGCGCGCGCGCGCCCCGTTGCGATCTCGCGCTTGAGGACGACGAGCGAGTCCTCGGCATCGATGCCGCGCTCGTCGAGCAGGCTGGCGATCTCGGGGCGATCGCTGACGTCGAATACCCCCTCGACGGTGGCCCGATCCGCGCCGGTGCGTATCAGGTCGGCGCTCGCCCGCTCACCGAGCAACAGCCCGAGCGCGCCGACGATGATCGATTTGCCGGCGCCCGTCTCGCCCGTCAGCACGTTGAAGCCACCGGCGAGCGGCAGCGTCAGCGCCTCGATGATCGCGAAGTTCTTGATGCGAAGCTCGGTCAGCACGCGATCACCGTCGGGTCGGTCCGATCAAGAGCGCTCGAGCTCGCCCGGCTCCACGAGCCCGCCCCATCCGAGCTTCTGCCGCATCGTCGAAAAGAACGACGAGTCGGAGAAGCGCACGAGCCAGACAGGCTCCTTGGCGCGCCGCATCACGAGCGAGTCGCCCGGAGCGAACGTGCTGCCGACCTGCCCGTCGACGGTCACGAGCAATTCGTCGGGACCATCCTCGGCCTTGATCGAGATCTCGGCGTCGGGCGAGAGCACGACGGGACGCACGGCCAGCGCGTGCGGTGAGATCGGCGTGATGATGATCGACTCGACCGTCGGCACGATCACCGGTCCGCCGGCCGAGAGGCTGTACGCCGTCGAGCCCGTCGGCGTCGAGACGATCACGCCGTCCGCCGCGTACGCGCCGACGAGATCACCGTTGACCGAGATGCGGAACCGCATCACGCGCGCGAATCCGCCCTTGTGCAGCACGATGTCGTTGAGCGCGCGCCAGCGAACACCGTCGTGATCCCGCGACGAATATCCCTCGATCGTCATGCGCGACTCGACCGTGTAGTCGTCGGCCGCGACGCGCTCGAGCGACCGCAGCATCCCCGACGCGCCGCAGCTCGTCAGAAATCCCAGGTTGCCGAGGTTGACGCCGAGGATCGGAGCGTCTCGCCCGTCGAGAAAGCGTGCGCCGCGCAGCAGCGTGCCGTCGCCGCCGAGCGTCATCAGCAGATCGACGTGATCATGGTGATGCAGCAAATCACCGGACCGCGCGACCTCGTGCAGCTCCTGCTCGAACGCGAGGCGCATCCCGAGCTCGGGCGCGCGCGCGGTGAGCGATTCGAGAATCGCGGGAAGTCCTTCGTAGCGGCGATTGCCGACGACGCCGATGCGCTTCACGACGCGATCACTCGGCGATCGCCTCACTCTCGTACAACGCGCGAACGCGCTGCGCGATACCCGCTTCGTCGAGACCGATGAGCGCGAGCTGCCGCTTGCGCGGACCCTGCTCGATCAGCCGATCCGGGACGCCGTGCACCGCCACCCGCACCGACGGCTCCATGCGCTCGATGACGCTCGTCATGTAGGCGCCGAATCCGTTGATGACCGTTCCCTCCTCCACCACCAACAGCTGCCGATGCTCGGCGATCACGGCGGCGAGCGTGAGCTCATCGTACGGCTTGAGGAAGCGACAGTTCACGACGGAGACATCGAGTCCTTCGGCGGCCAGCGTCTCGGCGGCCGCGAGCGCGGGCAGCACCATCGTGCCCACCGCGAGGATCGCCGTGTCGGCGCCCTTTCGTAGTACTT
>JBBQYZ010000067.1:0-9655 GCA_038208205.1 Gemmatimonadales bacterium
CGCCGCGTCCGCGACGGGGCAGCCCTCCTCGTGGAGATGGGCGGAGACGTGGAGGTCGCGGCCACGCGTGATGGCTTCGAGATCCGCGGCTATGGTTGTCCCCTCGCGCAGGCGGTATCCGCCTGTCCCGCGACCTGTGCCGCCGTCGAGGCGCTGTTGGCCGACGCGACCGGGGCCGTGGTGCGCGAGCGGTGCGACCGCTCCGGCGCGCCGCACTGCCACTTCGCGATCGCGAGAACGGGGTGAGCATCACCTCGCAACCGTTCGTCGATGACTCGCGTCCCGCCATTCGTGCCGCGCAGCTCGGCGTGGCGACGAACCTCGTGATGGCGGCTCTCAAGATCACCGCCGGCATATTTGGGAACACCTACGCCCTGGTCGCCGACGGCGTGGAGTCACTCGCCGACGTGGCTGCCTCGCTGATCGTCTGGGGCGGGATCACCGTCGGCGCGCGACCTGCCGATGAGGATCATCCCTACGGCCACGGCAAGGCCGAGTCGGTCGCCGCGGCCGCGGTGTCGCTGATGCTGCTGGCGGCAGCGGTGCTGATCGCCATCCAGGCCGTCGCGGAGATCCGCACGCCGCACCGCTTCCCCGCAGCGTGGACGCTCGGCGTGCTTCTGATGGTCGTCGTGGTGAAAGGGTTGCTCGTGCGCCGCGTCAGAGCCGTCGGTGTGGCCAGCGGGAGCGCGGCGGTGGAGGCCGATGCGATGCACCACTTGAGCGATGCGCTCACCTCGGGCGCGGCCTTCATCGGGATCTCGGCCGCGCTCCTCGGCGAGCATTACGGCGGCAGTATCCGGTGGGCGGCGGCCGATGACTGGGCTGCACTCGTCGCCTCGATCGTGATCGCCGGCAACGGAGTGGCGATGTTTCGCACGGGACTGCACGACCTCATGGATCGTACGCCCGGTCACGCTATCCTCGATCCGCTTCGCGCCGCCGCGCTCGGAGTCGACGGCGTCTGCGCCGTCGAGAAGCTCGCGGCGCGTCGCGTCGGGACGGGCTACCGCGTGAACGTCCACGTGCAGGCGCGTCCCACGCTCACTCTGGCCGAGGGTCACGTGCTCGGTGGACGGGTGAAGGGTGCGATGCAGTCGGCGGTGCCCCGCCTGCAGTCCGTGCTCGTACACATGGAGCCGTACGAGCTGGTGGACACGGAGCCGGGCGCGCGCGACGACTGAGTGCTCGTTCGTTTGACAGGGGACCCCGTGGACGCGATTATCGCCCCCGACCCAGGCCGGCAGACTCGTCCCCTTCCGCTCCGCTGCCGCGCGACTCTTCGCCACGAACATCGATGCGCCATCACGCCCGCCGTCGTCAATCCATCTCCGTCGCCGTGCTGGCGCTGACGTTTGTCCGGAGCTCGCCCCTGTCAGCCCAGGCGGTGCACACCGCGCCAGCAGGTTATGCGGCATCAGCAGGTCACGCCGCGCCAGCGGCGCGCGCGAACGTCGTCAGTGTGATCACCCGCGACTTCGCCTTCGAGATGCCCGCCTCGATCCCGGCTGGCGTCACGACTTTCCGGTTGATCGATCGTGGCACGCAGTCGCACCATCTCAGCGTGATGCGGCTGGATGCGGGCAAGACGGCAGCCGACGGGCTGGCCGCCCTGATCAAGGCGGGGCGGGGTGTGCGCCCGACGTGGATGCACCCCGTGGGCGGACCGAACTCGGTGCGCTCCGGTGGAGAGGCGAGCGCCACCGTGGTGCTCGCACCGGGCAACTACCTCGCATTCTGCGAGGTGCCGGGCCCCGATCCCGCGCCGCACTTCATGAAGGGCATGGTGAAGGGATTCACCGTCGCCGGCCCCGCGCGCCCGGCCGCTCTTCCAGCGACCGACGTCACCATCCGGCTCACCGACTACGACTTCGTTGTGCCGCGCGCGCTGACCTCCGGCCGCCACTCGATCGCCGTGACGAACGCGGCGTCGCAGCCGCACATGATGGTCGTGAATCGCTTCCCGGTGGGGCACCCCGCCGGCCAGGGGACGAAGGAGTTTCTTGCCTGGGCGTTCGATCCCCAGGGCAGGCCCGCACCGGGCGAGCCGGTCGGCGGGGTGACTGAGATCGCGCCCGGGGCCACGGCCGTCATGCAGGCAGACCTCTCGCCCGGCCGGTATCTGCTGATCTGCTTCTCGCCCGATACCAAGGATGGTAAGCCGCACTTCATGCATGGCATGCAGAAGGAGATCATCGTGCGGTGACCGACCCCGGGCCGTTGGCGGCCGGCCGGGCGCCGGCGGAGCGGCGATCGGCGGTGGCAGCCGCCGGCGGTGCTGACGCGCAGTAATTTGCGTTGCACCGTCGTCCCACCCGCACACCCGATCGCCCATGTCGTCCCCCCGCCATCGTGCCGCTCTCGCCCTCCTCGTCACCATGGGCGCCCCGCTCGCCGCGCAGTCACCACGCACGATCACCGCGGCCGATTACGCGCGTGCCGAGCGGTTCCTCGCACCGACGGCGAACGCGCTCGTGTTCGGGAACGCGGTCCGGCCCGCCTGGCTCAGCGGCGACCGCTTCTGGTACCGCACCACCACGCCGAAGGGCGCTGAGTTCATCCTCGTCGACCCCGCGCGCGGCAGCCGCGCGCGCGCCTTCGATCAGGCGCGCCTCGCGGCCGGCCTCGCCGGGGCCACCGGCACGCGCGTCGACTCGCTTCAGCTCCCCTTCACCTCGTTCGAGTACGCACCCGGCGGCGCGATCCGCGTGCGTGTGAGCGGACGCCGCTACGACTGCAACGCCGAGACGCTCCGGTGTGGCGCGGCGGTCGACGACCGCGAGGCGACGAGCATGGCCGCGGCGCAGGGGGGACGCCGCACCGGCCCACCCGAGCTGCGCTCGCCCGACGGGCGGCGCGCCGCCTTCATCCGCGACTACAACCTCTGGGTGCGCGACGTCTCGACCGGTCGCGAGGAGCCGCTCACCCGCGACGGCGTGAAGGGATTCGGCTACGCCACCGACAACGCGGGCTGGGTCCACAGCGACCGGCCGATCCTCGCCTGGTCGCCCGACTCGCTGAAGATCGCGACCTTCCAGCAGGACGAGCGCGGCGTAGGCCAGATGTATCTCGTCAGCACCGTCGTGGGCCACCCCACGTTGCAGGCGTGGCCCTACCCGCTGCCTGGCGACAGCGTGATCACGACGATCCAGCGCGTGATCGTCGACGTGCCGTCCGCACGCGTGACGCGCCTGCAGATGCCGCCCGACCAGCACCGCTCCACTCTCTGCGACGACGTCTCGTGCCGGCCCGGTGAGTGGACGGACGTGCAATGGTATCCGGACGGCTCGCACGTCGCGTTCGTCTCGACGTCGCGCGACCACAAGCGCGCGGTCTTCCGCGTCGCCGACGCCTCGACCGGCGCGGTGCGCGACGTCTTCGACGAGACGGTCGCCACCCAGTACGAATCCGGGAATGGACGCGCGAACTGGCTCGTCCTTCCCGCGTCGCGCGAGGTCATCTGGTTCTCCGAGCGCAGCGACTGGGGACAGCTCTACCTGTACGACCTCGCGACGGGGCGGCTCAAGCGTCAGATCACGAGCGGCTCTGGCAACGTGGTGCAGCTGCTCCGCATCGACGAGCGCACGCGCACGCTCTGGTTCACCGGCGTCGGCAAGACCTCGGGACGCGACCCGTACTTCCGCGGTCTCTATCGCATCAGGATCGACGGCCAGGAGCTCGCCGCCCTCACGCCGGAGAACGCCGACCACGACGTCGCCTTCACTCCGTCGGGCCGCTGGTTCGTGGACAGCTACGCCCGTCCGGATCAGCCGTCGGTGACGGTGCTGCGCGACCTGTACGGCCGCCTCATCACCACGCTCGAGCGCGCCGATGCCTCACGGCTCGTCGCCACCGGCTGGAAGCCGCCCACGCCGATCACGGTGAAGGCGCGTGACGGCCGCACCGACCTGTACGGATTGATGTACACGCCCACGACGCTCGACTCGAGCCGCCGGTACCCGATCGTGAACCACGTGTATCCCGGCCCGCAGACGGGGAGCGTGGGCGGACGCGGCTTCGTCGCCGCGCGTGGCGACGCGCAGGCACTCGCGGAGCTCGGCTTCGTCGTCGTCGAGATCGATGGCATGGGGACCCCATGGCGAACCAAGAGCTTCCACGACGCCTACTACGGGCGCCTCGGCGACAACACCCTGCCCGACCAGGTTGCCGGCATGCGCGAGCTCGCCGCGCGGTATCCATTCATCGACCTCGCACGGGCCGGCATCTACGGTCACTCGGGGGGCGGCTTCGCCACGGCCGACGCGATGTTCCGCTATCCCGACTTCTTCAAGGTCGGGATCGCCGAATCGGGCAACCACGACAACCGCGTGTACGAGGACGATTGGGGCGAGCGCTATCAGGGCTTGCTCGCCCGCGGCGGCGACGGCGGCGACAGCTACTCCGGTGACGCCAACCAGCTGCTCGCGCGGAACCTGAAGGGCAAGCTGCTCCTCGCGCACGGCACGATGGACGACAACGTGCCGCCCAACAACACGCTGCTCGTCGTCGAGGCGCTGATCAAGGCGAACAAGGACTTCGACCTGTTGATGCTCCCCAACCAGGCGCACGGCTACGGCACGATGTCGGCCTACATGACGCGGCGGCGCTGGGACTATTTCGTCAGGAACCTGTTGGGGACGGAGCCGCCGAAGGAATACGAGATCGGCGCCGGGGCGGCGCGGGCGCGGTAAGCGAGCAGGGGATGACCGCTCACGAGCACCGCGAGCACCGCGAGCATCAGGACCGTCGGCGCGCCTACGCCGTCCTCGCGCTCGGCGTGTTCGCCATCGGCTGGTCGGCGCTGTTCGTCCGCTGGTCCGACATGCCCGGCTGGACATCCGCCCTCTGGCGCATGACTCTCGCGCAGCTCGTGTTCGTGCCGTGGGCCCTCGCGTCGCGCCGCACGCGGCGCGACGCAGCGCCGATCAGCCGCCCGGCCGTGCGCGCGGCCGTCATCGCCGGCGTCTTCTTCGCCGCCGACCTCGCGCTGTTCAACACCGCGGTCATGGTCAGCTCCGCGGCCAACGCCACCCTGCTCGGCACCAACGCGCCGGTGTTCGTCGCGCTCGGCGCGTGGCTGCTCTACCGCGACCGCCCCACGCGAACTTTCTGGGCCGGCTTCGCGCTCAGCTTCGTCGGCATGCTGGCCATCGTCGGCAACGACATGGTGCGTCACCCGCGCCTTGGCTTCGGCGACGCGCTCGCCCTCGGCGGCGCGGCGTGCTACGCCGGTTACCTGCTGTACGTGCGGCGCAGCCGGATCGGCATCGACGCGCTCACCTTCAGCGCCATCTCCGGCGTGGCGGCCGCCGCCACGCTGCTGGTGATCTGCCTCGTCCTGCGCACGCCGCTCTGGGGCTACCCGGCGCGGAGTTGGTGGGCCCTGATCGGGCTCGCGCTCGTCACGCAGGTCGTCGGCCACCTGTCGGTCGCGTACGCGCTCGGCCGGCTCCCTGTCTCGGTCACCTCCATCGCGCTCCTCGGCCAGGCTCCCATCACCGCCGTGCTGGCGGTACCATTGCTCGGGGAGCATCTCACCTCCCTGCAGGCGTTCGGCGGCGCGCTCGTGCTCGCCGGAATCTACGTCGTGAACCGTCGCCCGCGCCTCATCCTCGATCCCCCACCCCACGACAGCGAATGCGATTCAAGCCCGCTCTCTCCGCCGACGACGCTGAGCGCATAGTCGCCGCCGCCCGCCGCGAAGCCCTCGCGCAAGGATGGAACGTGAGCGTCGCCGTAGTGGACGACGCCGGATTCCTCCTCCGGCTCGAGCGCATGGACAGCGCGCCGCTGCCGAGCGCGGAGGTCGCCACCATGAAGGCACGCAGCGCCGCGCTCTCCCGCCAGTCCACCAAGCGGCTCGAGGACGTGGCGAAGGAGCGGCCCGGCATGCTGCGCTTTCCCGACCGTCTTCCGCTGCAGGGTGGGCTGCCCATCACGCACGAGGGAGAATGTGTCGGCGGCGTCGGCGTGTCGGGCGTCCAGTCGCACGAGGACGAGCAGGTCGCGGCGGCGGGGCTCGTCGCGCTGTGAGCGTCGCGCCATGAGCACCGCACGGCCCGAGGCCGGCATGGCGGGAAAGTTCTGTGTGGTCACCGGCGCCACACGAGGCATCGGGCTCGCGGCCGCCGAGGCGCTGGCAGCGCGCGGCGCGCGCGTGCTGCTCGTGGGTCGCGACGCCGGCCGGCTCGAGGCGGCGCGTGCCTCGGTCGCACGGCGCGCCGACGTGGGGCGCGAGCCGCTGGTGCAGCTCGCCGATCTCGCGACCGCCGGCGGCGTGCAGGGCGTCGTCCACGCGCTGGTGCAGCGCGGCGCGCCCGTGGACGTGCTGTTCAACAACGCCGGCGCGATCTATCCGCAGCGCGAGCTGACCACGGACGGCGTGGAGCGCACCTTCGCGCTCAACCACCTCGCTCCCTTCCGGCTGACCCTCGGGGTCCTCGACCTGCTGCGTGCCTCGACCGCGGCGCGCGTCGTCACCGTCGCCTCCGAGGCGCATCGCGCAGCGCGGAATCCGGGCGACTGGCAGAGCGCCCGGCGCTACACCCCGATGCTCGCCTACGCACGCTCCAAGCTCGCGAACATCCTCTTCACCGCCGAGCTCGCGCGGCGGCTGCAGGGCAGCTCGATCAGCGCCAACTGCTTCCACCCCGGAGTGGTGCGCACGGAGTGGTCATCCGGCAACACCGGACTGCTTCGCCTGCTCTTCGCAGCCTACCGCCCCTTCATGCGCACGGCGGAGCAGGGCGCCGCCACCGGCGTCTATCTCGCCACGTCGCCTCACGTCGCGGGCACCAGCGGCCACTACTTCGTGGACGAGCATCCGCGCACGCCATCTCGCGCCGCACTCGACCTCTCGCTCGCCGAATCGCTCTGGCACACCAGTGAGACACTCACGGGGGCAACGTTGTAACCGCAATGCTCGCTGCGGTGCTCGCTGCGGTGCGCCGGGCCACCTCGCGCCGCACCGCCGGCGCCACCTCGGTGCCGAGCAGCTCGATGGCGCGCAGCATCTTCGCATGCGGCATGGTGCCGACGCTGAGCTGGAACAGAGCGCGCTGGTGGCCGAACAGCTCGTGCTCGCGCAGCACCTTCTCGATCACCTCCTGCGGATTGCCCACCAGCAGCGACCCGCGTGGACCGCGCATCGCGTCGAACTGCTGCCGTGTGGTCGGTGGCCACCCGCGCTCGCGGCCGATGCGCGACATCGCCTCGGCGTACGGCGGGAAGAACAGCTCTGCCGCCTCGCGCGAGTCGTCGGCGAGGAAGCCGTGCGAGTTGATGCTCACCGCGAGCGTGGCCGGATCGCGGCCGGCGCGCCGCGCGGTCTCGCGGTAGAGATCCACCAGCGGGACGAACAGCTCCGGTGCCCCGCCGATGATCGCCAGCGCGAGCGGGAGGCCGAGCGTCGCGGCGCGCACCACCGACTGCGGTGTGCCGCCGACGGCGACCCAGACGGGCAGCAGCTGCTGTGCCGGCCGCGGGTAGACGCCGAGCCCCGCGATCGCCGGCCGGTGCCCGCCGGCCCACGTCACGCGCTCGCCGTCGCGCAGCGCGAGCAGGAGGTCCAGCTTCTCGCTGAACAGCGAGTCGTAGTCCTCGAGGTCGTAGCCGAACAATGGGAACGATTCGATGAACGACCCGCGCCCCGCCATGATCTCGGCGCGCCCGTTCGAGAGCAGGTCCATCGTGGAGAATTGCTGGAAGACGCGAACCGGGTCGTCGGAGCTGAGCACGGTGACGGCGCTCGTCAGGCGGATGCGCCGCGTGCGCATGGCCGCTGCGGCGAGCACCACGGCCGGCGCCGACACCGCGTAGTCGGGCCGGTGATGCTCGCCCACGCCGAACACGTCGAGCCCGACCTGGTCGGCGAGCTCGATCTCTTCGAGCAGATCGCGCAGCCGCGCCCCGGCCTCGGGACGGCGCCCGGTCACTGGGTCGAGGGTCGTCTCCGCGAAGGTGTAGATGCCGATTTCCATGACGAGATCAATCCGCGATCCGCCGTCCCCGGTTCCCACCGGCCAGTGTCGCCGCTGGTTCACCGGCGCGGTGGCGAGCCCCGCGCGAGCCAGCAGTTCTTTTTGACAACCCGGCGGTCGCTCCGTATGAGTTCCTGCCGCCGGCGACGGCCGCATGCGACCATCCTGAGGCGTTCGATCCGACATCGAGTCCCACCATCCCCACGCTGAACCGCGTGTCCCTCGTCTTTCCCTTCGACCCCGACATCCGGCGCGCCGCGACCATCCCGGCGCGCCTCTACAACGACCCCGTCTATCTCGAGCTGGAACGCGAGCGGGTGTTCGCGCGCGGCTGGCAGCTCGTGGGCCGCACCGCGCAGCTGCGTGATCATGGAGAGTTCTTCACCGCGTCGGTCGGCAACGACTCGATCGTGATCCTCCGCGACGGCGACACGCTGCGCGGCTTCCACAACGTGTGCCTGCACCGGGCAGGACCGGTGGCCTCGGGCTGCGGCAGGCGCAATACGCTGCAGTGCCGCTACCACGGCTGGACGTACGGGCTGGATGGCACGCTGCTCCGCGCCCCGGAGATGCAAGGGGTCGAGCGCTTCGTGCCGGAGGACATGCGGCTCATCCCCGTCGCCATCGCGACCTGGGGGCCACTGGTCTTCGCGAACCTCGACGGTCGTGCGCCCGCGCTCCTCGAGATGCTCGAGGACGTCCCAGCCCGTGTCGCCCCCTTCGGCTGCGAGTCCATGCGCTACGTCATGCGCAAGGAGTGGGAGATCGCCTGCAACTGGAAGGTCTACGTCGACAACTACCTCGAGGGGTATCACCTGCCGGTGGTGCACCCCGGCCTGCACAAGGAGCTCGACTACGACAACTACCGCGTCGAGCCGCACCGCTATTTCTCCATCCAGCACGCTCCGCTGCGTGCGGTGCACGGTGGCAACGCCGCCGACCGAAAGTACGACCCCGCCAGGACGGACCTGCCAGAGGCGGTGTACGTGTGGCTGTTTCCCAACACGATGCTCAACGTGTACATGGGACAGATGCAGACGAACGTCGTGATGCCCCTCGCCCACGACCGCTGCCGCGTCGTGTTCGAGTGGTTTGCCGCCGATCCGCCGGCCGACGCCGCGACCGACCCCACGTGGACGCGGCTCCTCGCCTTCAGCGACGAGATCCAGGACGAGGACATCCAGATCTGCGAGACCGTGCAGCGGAACCTCCGCTCCCGCGTGTATGACCGCGGTCGCTACTCCGCGGCGCGCGAGACAGGCGTGCACCACTTTCACTCACTGCTGCACGAGTTCCTCACCTGACAGGTGTGCGCGTGACACACGAAGGGGCGACGCCCAACGGCGTCGCCCCATCGTGTCGTGCGCTCCCCGCGCCCGACCGACGTGCTACGGCCGAGGCTTCGCCGTGCGGTCGCTGCCCTGCGAACCGGAGCTCGACGAGCCGCCCGAGCGCGCCGGTGCGGCGCTCGATCCAGACCCACTGGAACCGCTCGACCCGCGATCGGCCGACGGCCGCGCGCTGTTGCCGGTCGAAGCGGGCGCGCCGTCACGCGTGTAGCCGCGTCCCTTGACCAGCCTGCCGCTCGGCGTCGCGGAGCCCGGACGGTTCAGCACGATCACCGGCGAGTACGCGCCGTATCCGTACGCCCCGTAACCCGCTCCGTACGAGCTGTA
>JBBQYZ010000068.1:0-9640 GCA_038208205.1 Gemmatimonadales bacterium
GATGTCGAGCACGTGCGCATGCACGACGAGCGGCGCGATGCCGGCGAGCGCGATGCCGGCCTCCGCGAACGGCGTGTGTCCCGATGCCCGCGCGATGCGGTAGAACTCCCACGCGCCCAGCGCGCAGACGACCGCGAGCAGCGCGGCCAGCGGTGCGCCCCCGACCAGTACGATCCAGAGCGCGAGGGGGGCAGAGATGACGGCGAAGAGGGTGCGAAGCGCGAGCTCCGACATGAGTGCGGGGCCGGTTGCGGCGTCGGCCCGCGTCAGACTTCCATGATCTCGGCCTCTTTGGCCTTGATCAACCCGTCGATCTTCCCGATGTAGTCGTCGTGCACCTTCTGCAGGTCCTTCTCGGCATGCTTGACGTCATCCTCGCTCACGCCGCTGAGCTTCTTGAGCCCGTCGCGCGCGTGGGTGCGTGCATGGCGCACCGCGATCTTGCCGTCTTCGGCAAGCTTGTGCACCACCTTCACGAGCTCCTTTCGCCGCTGCTCGTTCATCTGCGGCAACGGGACGCGGATAGCTCCGCCCTGCGCGGACGGCTCGAGTCCGAGGTCGGAGTCGCGGATCGCCTTCTCGATCGCCTTCACCTGCCCCTTGTCGAACGGCGTGACGAGAATCGTGCGCGGCTCGGGTGCAGCGATGCTCGCGACCTGATTCAGCATCATCTGCTGTCCGTACATCTCGACGCGCACCGTGTCGAGCATGTTCGGCGACGCCTTGCCGGAGCGGACGGAGGCGAACTCGCGCTTGGCGGCGTCGAGTCCCTTGTCCATCGAAGTGCGGCAGTCCTTCAAAATTTGTTGGATTGAGCTCATCGGACGAGGGTGCCGATGCGGTCGCCGCGCACCGCGGCGGCGATCGCACCCGGAGTGTGGATGTTCAACACGATCAGCGGGAGCGAATTCTCCTTGCAGAGCGTCACGGCGGTCTGGTCCATCACCTTCAGCTCCTCGAGCATGACGTCGCGGTAGCTGATCTCCTCGTAGAACCTGGCGTTCGGCTCCGTCTTCGGATCGGCTGAGTAGACGCCGTCCACGCTGGTCGCCTTGATGATCACCTGGGCCTTGATCTGAATGGCACGCAGGACCGCCGCGGTGTCCGTGCTAAAATAGGGGTTGCCCGTGCCGGCGGCAAAGATCACGATGCGGCGCTTCTCGAAGTGGCGAAGGGCACGCCGCCGAATGTACGGCTCCGCCAACTCCTCCATGCGGATCGCCGTCATGACGCGGGTCTCCATCCCCTGTCGCTCCAGGATGTCCTGCACGGCAAGGGCGTTGATGACGGTGCCGAGCATTCCCATGTAATCGGCGCTCACCCGGTCCATCCCCATCTTCGAAAGCTGCGAGCCGCGGACGATGTTCCCACCGCCGATCACGAGCCCCACGTCGGCCCCACTCTTCACCACCGTCTGGATCTCGTCGGCGATGCGGGCCATCGTGTCGAAGTCGAAACCGAAGCCCCGGTCTCCGGCGAGCGCCTCGCCGGAGATCTTGAGCAGGACGCGCGGATACCGGAGGTCGGACACGGCAGCCTACTCCTGACCGATCTGGAACCGGGCGAATCGGCGGATCGACGCGCCGGCGCCCGCCTCCTTCACCAACCCGCTGATCGTCTTGGCATCGTCGCGTACCCAGGGCTGATCGAGAAGCGTGATCTCCTTGAAGTACTTGTCGATGCGCCCGCCCACCATCTTCTCGATGATGTTGGCCGGCTTGCCGCTGGCGGCAGCCTGCTCCGTGAAGATGCGACGCTCGCGCTCCACCAGCTCGGCAGGCACGTCGTCGCGGGTGACTGCGACCGGCACAGTAGGCACGCCAGCGGTGACGTGCTCGGCAATCGTGCGCGCCAGCTGCTGACCGGCCGCACCCTCGACCCCGGTGACCTCGACCAGCGTGCCGACCTTGCCGTTGTGGTGCACGTACGCACCAACGGCTCCCATCCCGGCGAACCGCGCGTAGCGACGAAGCACGATGTTCTCACCGATCGTGCCGGTGAACTGCCTGAGCGACTCGGCGAGCGTGCCCGAGTCACCGAACGCGGCGTTCATGAGCGTGGACCCCTCGGCGCTCGCGACGACGCCATCGGACGAGGCCTGAGCGAGCAGAGTGCCGGCGATCCGGTCGGCGGTCTGACCGAAGACGTCGTTGCGCGCCACGAAATCCGTCTCGCTGTTCAACTCGACGATGGCGCCCGATCGGCCGTCGGCGCTGATGCGCGAGACGATCTTGCCCTCGGACGTCGTACGGCCGGCGCGGTTCTCACCGCGTGCGATGCCCTTCTTGCGCAACCATTCGACGGCTTGCTCCATGTCGCCGCCCGACTCCTCGAGCGCCTTCTTGCAATCCATCATGCCCGCCTGGGTACGCTGGCGGAGCTCAGACACGTTCTTGGCGGTGTACGCAGCCATCGTCGTAGGATCCTTATCTCTCGTGGAAACGCCGCCGGACGGGCCGGCGGCGCATGAATGCTCACCAGTGCGGCTCGGGGGCGCGTCGTGCGTCCCCGGCGCTGCGCGGCCGGTTATTCGCCGGCGTCCTCGGCCGGCGCTTCACCACCCTCGGTCGCTTCGCCTTCCGTACCCTTGAGGTGAGCGGCGATCGCTTCGGGCTTGGCCCGGCGACGGCGTGGACGGCGCTTGCGCTTGTCGTCGCCGCGGTCACCCGCGGCCTCGGTCCCGCGCTCGGAGCTGTACGTCATCGTACCTTCGGCGCCATCCTCATGCTCCTCGCGCGACGGTGCGGCGAGACGCGCCTCGGCGATCGTGTCGGCGATCGCCTTCGTGATCAGCTCCACCGAGCGGATCGCGTCGTCATTGCCAGCGATCGGCACGGTGATGAGGTCGGGATCGGCGTTCGTGTCGACGATGGAGATGATCGGGATGCCGAGCTTGTTCGCCTCGGCGACCGCGATCTTCTCCTTCTTGGCGTCGACGACGAACATCAGGCCCGGCGTGCGCGTCAGCGACCGAATACCGTTGAGGTACTTCGAGAGCTTCTCCTTCTCGCGCGACATCATCAGGCGCTCTTTCTTGGTGTAGTTCGCCCACTCGCCGCCCTCCGCACTGCCCGCCTCGAGCTCCTTCATGCGGCGAAGCTGCTTCTTGACCGTCTGGACGTTGGTCCGCAGGCCACCGAGCCAGCGCTCGGTGATGTACATCGCGCCGACGCGGTCGGCTTCCTGCTTGACGATCCCGGCGACCTGCGCCTTGGTGCAGACGAAGAGGACGCTCTCACCGCGCATCACGACGTCGCGCACGAGCTTCTGCGCGATCTCGAGCTGCCGGAGGGTCTTCTGCAGATCGATGATGTGGATCCCGTTGCGTTCCGCGAAGATGAAGCGGCGCATCTTGGGATTCCAACGGCGCGTCTGGTGTCCGAAGTGGACGCCAGCGGCGAGGAGCTCTTCGAGCTTGGGCTGATTGTCTGCCATGATGATGACTGTTTGGTTGAGTCGTCGGCGGACCGTCAGCGTCGTTGCCTACCGGGATTTTCCGGCACCGGGCGCAGACTCGGGTCGCCTGTGAGATGAACTACAACTGCGGTGGGAGGTGGGAGGTGATTGCCGTGATAATCACCTCTCACGCCCCACCTCCAACTTCTTACCGCTTCGAGAACTGGAACCGCTTGCGGGCCTTCGGACGGCCGGGCTTCTTGCGCTCGACCGCTCGCGCGTCGCGCGTGAGCAGGCCGAGGTCGCGCAGCTTGCGGCGGTGCGATTCGTCCATCTTCACGAGCGCCCTGGCAACGGCGAGGCGCAGCGCGCCGGCCTGGCCACTCTGACCGCCGCCATTCAGGTTCGCCTTGACGTCGAACTGGCCGAGCTTGTCGGTGGCGGTGAACGGCTGCTGGATGCTCGTGACGAGTGCCGGACGCGGGAAGTAGTCGCCGAGCGTGCGCCCGTTGATGTCCCACTTGCCCGAACCGGGCTTCAGGTAGACGCGGCAGACGGCTTCCTTGCGCCGGCCGATGGTGTGCGTGATCTGGTCGGCCATGTGTTATTTCGCCTCGGCGTTCGGAAAGGTCAGCGTCTTGGGGCTCTGGGCGACGTGCGGGTGCTCAGCACCCGGATAGACGCGCAGCTTGCCGCGGAGCACCTGTCGGCCCAGCGCCGTCTTGGGGAGCATGCCGAACACCGCCTTCTCGATGATGCGCTCGGGATGCTTGGCGAGCATGCTGGCGAACGGGGTGAACCGCTCGTGCCCCATGTAGCCGGTGTGGCGAAAATACTCCTTCTGCTCCGCCTTGCGGCCGGTGACGCGAACCTTGGAGGCGTTGATGACGATGACGCCGTCGCCGGTGTCCATGTGCGGCGTGAACATCGGCTTGTGCTTGCCACGGATGATGCGCGCGATTTCAGTCGCGAGGCGCCCGAGGACCATGCCCTCGGCGTCGACCACATACCAGTCCTGCTGGATGTCGGTCGGCGTTGCGCTGTACGTTTTGAACATGACCGAATACTCGAAGTGAGACCTGTGCCTCACCGGTGCGTAATGCAACCCGGGTCTCGGCCGCCACCGAAGGCGTTTTTGGACAGACACGTAAGCTAGACAAGCACTTAGCCCGAGTCAACGCTCCCGGCCGGTGGACTCCGATCGATGTGCGGTCTGGCGTCGGCCGGCGTCCCACGCCGATACTTCGGGGTGCCCGAACAGCCACTTCCTCGCCGCATCCTGCTCGTCGACGCCGACGCTTTCTTCGTCGCCGTAGCGCGCATGATCGACCCCGAGGGCGCCGGGAAGTCTCCGTTGCTCATCGTCGGGGGACCGGCGGGCAGCCGCGGCGTCGTCTGCTCAGCGTCCTACGAGACGCGGAAGTTCGGCGTACGCTCGGCCATGCCGATCTCCCGGGCCCTGCGCCTCTGCCCCCAGGCCGTGTGCGTCCCTGTTCCGCGGGGCGAGTGCTCACGCAAGCATCGCGAGATCCGTCTCGTGCTCGAGCGATTCGCTCCGCTGGTGCAAGCCGCCAGCATCGACGAGTGGTACCTGGATCTCGGCGGAACGGACGTCCTGTACGAGGGTGCTCCACTCGATACCGTGGCCCACCGCATCCGGGACGCGGTGCTGGCCGAGACGGGGCTCTCCGTCTCGATCGGCGGCGGGACCTCCAAGCTGGTGGCCAAGCTGGCGGTCGAGCGCGCCAAGCCCAAGAGCGGAGCAACCGGAGTCCACGTCATCCAGGTCGGCGACGAGCTCGCGTTCATGCGCCAGCTCGCGCTCGGAGACATCCCGGGCATCGGCCCCAAGACTGCAGCGCGTCTCGCCGGACGCGGACTGCGCGGCGTGGCGGACGTGCTCGCGCTGGATGAGCGCGCGCTGCACCGGCTCGTCGGCTCGGGCGACGCGGCGTGGTTGTCGGAGCGTGTGCGCGGAATCGACGCTGGCGAGGTGGAGGAGCGCGACGTCGCGAAGAGCATCAGCCGAGATGAAACCTTCGATGTCGACATGCACGACGACCTGCTGCTCGAGGGTGAGCTCACCGAGCTGGTCGGACGCGCGGGGACCGAGCTCCGGGAAGAAGGACTGACCGCTCGCACCGTGACTGTCCGGATCCGCGACACCGACTTCACCACGCGTCAGGCGAGTCATACCCTCGACGAGGCTGTCGTCTCCGACCGAGCGCTCTTCGCCGTCGCCAGGCAACTGCTTCACAAGCTGCGGAAGGCGCGCCGCGTTCCGGCGCGGCTGCTCGGAGTGGGCCTCTCGAACTTCACAGGGCCAGCCGTCAGGCAGCTCACACTGTTCGAGGTGTCGGGCGCACCGCTCGAGACCCCGAAGGACCGCGACGTCGCTCGCGCCGTGGACGCCGTGCGCGCGCGCTTCGGTCGCGGCGCGATCGCTCCCGGCAGGAAGCGCTAGGATCGATCGGCGGCGACTCGCTTCAGCGCCAGCAGGGCCTGTTGCAGCAACGGCGCCAGTTCGGGATCCGCCGCGAGCGCGAGCGAATTCACCCCACGTGCGCCGAGGGAGACGCTTACTCCCGCCGCCTCGACGATCGTCGCCGACATCGTCCGCAGCGTCTCGGCGAGCGACGCCTGCGCGTGCGTCGCGTAGGGCGCCGTGTTCCAGAGCGCGACCGGCAGGTCCACCATCTCCGCACCGCCCACCAGCCAGTCGAGCGCGTTCTTGAGCACCCCCGGAACCCCGTGGGCGTATTCGGGGCTCGAGATGAGGAGGGCGTTGGAGCCACCAAGCAGCGCGCGCATGTCGCGTACCGCCGCTGGCAGCGCCGGGTCGTCGAGCCGACGGTCGAGGTCCGGATTGAAATGCGGCAGCGTCGACAGGCCGTCGAACGGCAGGAGCTCCACGCCAGGGGGCGCGAGACGGGCAGCAGCGGCGAGGATCAGCGCGTTCGACGAGCTCTCTCGCAGGCTGCCGCAGATCGTGAGAATGCGAAGCGGTGCGCCGCTCACCCGAGACCTGCGGGCCCCGCCTTCAGGGTGCGATGACCGCTGCCACGAACGCGAGCCACCGTCCGTCCGGACTGACCGCCAGACGCGTGACGCCGCGGGCAGTCGGTCCTCCCAGCGGTGCGACCGGCAGCCACGCCGCCTCGTCGTCGCTGCGCCGATTCCAGCGGACCAGCAGGTCTCCGGTCGCGGTCAGGAGCGTGCCGTCGGGCGTCCACGCATGGAACTCGTTGTCCGCGGGCGCGCGAATCAGCCGCGACGGAGGCCCGCCGGAGAAGGGCTGCGAGACGATCCAGAGCGCGCCAAGGCTGTCACGCTGCGTGAAGCTGTACCAGTCCTGCGCCGGGATGCGAGACAACGCGCGTCCGATATCGCGCGCGCGCACCTCGTCGCCGCTCCCGTCCCGAGCCAGGACGTGCAGCGTGCTGGGAGCGCCAAGCACGTATGCGGCGATCCGATTCGTGTCGAGCCACGCGTGGTACCCGACGGGACGGAGCGCCGTGAGCACGAGGCGCGGATCGGTTCCGCCGAGCGAAAAGCTCCAGAGCCGCTGGGTGGAGTCGCGCTCGACGCGGATCACGCTGAAGCGGCGTCCGCCCGGCATGATCGTGGGTGAGTATTCGCTCTCGGGCGTGCTCGTGACGCGCGTCCTGCGTCGCGACGCGATGTCGTAGCGCCAGATGTCCGCCTGCCCATCCGCGCCGACTGCCGTGTAGAGCATCGCGCTCCCATCGAGGAGGAACGACGGCTGATTGTCGTAGCCAGCACGCTGCGTGACGTTGATCGCCGCCCCGACGACGAGCGAGTCGCCTCGACGGGAGAGCGGGGCGAGATAGACATCGGTGTTGGGCGTCTGCGCCTGGCCCCGCAGCGGGACCGTTGCGGCGAGCGTCGCGGCGAGGACGAAACACCGCATCACTCGAGCTCCAGGAGGATGGCGCCTTTCTCGACGGCGCTTCCCGCCTCGGCGAGCACCGCCTTCACCGTGCCGGCCGACGCTGCACGCAGTTCGTTCTCCATCTTCATCGCCTCCATGACGACCAGTGCCTGTCCCAGTTGAACTGCATCCCCGACCTGCACGGCGACGCGGACGATCATGCCCGGCATCGGCGCTCGCAGCGGCGCCGGTCCGCTCGCCATGGCAGTCGCCCCGCTCAGCTGCCGGATCGCGCGTGTCCGCTCGTCGAGCGCCTCGACCTCGTACCGGAAGCCGTCCAGCCAGAGCGTGTAGCGCCCGCGCGTGTCGCCGCGCCGCGCGACGACCCGGTGCACCGCATCGCCGATGGTGACCATCCGGACCGGCGTGCCCTCCACGTCGGTCACGTGGGCGATCTGTGACTCACCCTCCACCTCGACGCGACCGGCGTCCAGGTGCACGGCAACCTCGGTGTCGCCAACGGTCACGAGATACTTCACGCGGTCTCCGGGACGAGCTCGCACACCGTTTCCACGTGCGCGGTCTGGGGAAACATGTCGTACGCGCGCACCTTTGCCAGGCGGTACCTCGGCATGCGGGCGAGGTCACGCGCCAGCGTGGCAGGATCGCAGCTGGTGTAGAAGAGCGCGCGCGGGGGCGTAGCGATCCCTTGCAGCACCTTGGCGACCCGCGCATCGATGCCGGCGCGTGGGGGGTTCAGCAGCACCACGTCGGCGGGCAGTGCGGCGCCCAGGTGGTCTTCCACCCTCCCGGCAATCGCTCGCGACGGCAGGGCGAGACGACCCTGGAAGGACTCGACTGCATCGCGATCGAGCTCGATCGCGACCATCGTTCGCCCGTCGCCGGCAAGCGGAAGCGTCGTCTCGCCGCTGCCGGCGTACGCATCGACGACCCTCCGAGGTGCGTGGCTCCGGACGCGCTCCAGCAAGTCGGTCCGAAGGCGCGCTGCGACGGCGGCGTTCACCTGGGCGAACGCCGCGCCGGCATGCACCGCATCGTCGCGGTGCGCCACGAGACGCGCGCGGCCGCTCTCCGATTTCCACCAGAGCTCCGTCAGCGAGGAGGTCCGTGCGAAGAACTCATCCGGGGTACGCCACACCGAGCCGCCTTCGACCACCGCGCTGGCGCCGTCACCGATCAGTCGAACCGACACGCGAAACGCCGATCCGTCCGGCAGCAGGTCGAACGCGCGGCGGACCTCGCCCCAGACGACGAGCACTCCCTCGTCGGTGATGGGACAATCGTGCAGGTCGAACACTCCGACCGGATCGTCGTACGGGTGGAGCCCGGCGATCCAATCGCTCCCGTCCCGCCGCACGTGCAGCGTCAGCTTCCGTCGGTACCGCCACGCCGCGTCGCTCGGGACCACGACGGGGTCCATCACGTCGCGACGGCCGATCCGGCGCAGCGCGTCGCCGATCATCGTCCCCTTGGCCACGAGCTGGGCGTCGTAGGCGAGGTGCTGCAGCTGACAACCGCCACATCGGTCGCCCGTGTAGTGGTGACAAGGAGGATCGACGCGCAGTGGAGATGCTCTCTCCAACGAGTCGAGCAGACCGCGTCCGAACCGCTTCGATCGCGTGAGCCTGACGCGTGCCACGTCGCCTGGTGCGGTGCGCGGCACGAAGATCACCATTCCCTCCGTCCGCCCGACGCCATCCCCACCGGCCGCCACGCTTCCGATCTCGACCAGGGCGAGCGACTCGCTCACCGCAGACCTTCCAGACGCGCTACTCGCTGCCACCCACTCAACACCCCATCCGATGGCGCGCCGCCGCCCGCCGCTTCGGTCCGTCGCGGCGCGGCACGATCCCGCTCGGCCAGCAGTGCAGCGGCGATCGCCGCCTTGATCACGGCGTCCGCCGGCGGACGCCGTGTCACGAGGTCGGGAAGCCTTCGCTCGAGCCACTGGATCTCGATATCGCCCCGGCGAAACTCCTCGTCCTCCATCACCCGCAGATGGAAGTCGCGCGATGTCTCGACGCCCTCGATGGTGAGCTCGAGCAGTGCGCGGTGCATCCGTTCGATCGCCGCCGTTCGCGTCGGCGCCCAGACGATCAGCTTGGCGAGCATCGGATCGTAGTAGCGCGAGATCTCGCTGCCCGTCTCGATGCCCCCGTCCCAGCGCACCCCTGGTCCGCTCGGCAGGTGCAGGTACTGCACCCGACCGGTGGAGGGAAGAAATCCATTCGCCGGATCCTCGCTTGTGATGCGACACTCGATCGCCCACCCGCGCGGAACGAGCTCCGCCTGCGTGAAGGGCAGCCGTTCACCGGCCGCGATGCGCAGCTG
>JBBQYZ010000069.1:0-9587 GCA_038208205.1 Gemmatimonadales bacterium
GGGACCGCGGTGCCCTCGTGTGGCTATCGTGCCCGCTCGTACACCGCCCGTCCGCCGACGTAGGTCGCGATGACAGCGGTGCCGAGGATGTCGCGATCGGGAACGGTCATGATGTCGCGGTCCAGCACGACGAAGTCCGCCAGCTTGCCGGGCGTGAGCGAACCCATGATCGACTCCTGGAACGCTGCGTACGCCGGCCAGATCGTCATCGACCGGAGCGCCTCGTCGCGCGTCATGCGCTGCTCGGGTAGCCAGCCGGCGGCCGGCCAATTCTCGGCGTCCTGCCGCGACACCGCCGAGTGGAAGGAGAGCAGCGGGTTGACGGCTTCCACGGGGAAGTCGCTGCCGTTCGGGACGACGACACCGGTACTCAGAAGCGACCGCCAAGCGTACGCGCCGAGCAGTCGGCCGGGTCCGAGGCGGGCGCCGGCCCAGTACATGTCGCTCGTCTGGTGGACCGCCTGCATCGAGGGGATGACTCCCAGCTCGGCGAAGCGCGGGATGTCGTCGTGATTGAGGATCTGGGCGTGCTCCACCCGGAAGCGATGGTCGGCCGTCGGCCTCGCCTTGAGCGCGGCATCGTACGCATCGAGCACCACGCGGTTGCCACGATCGCCGATGGCGTGGGTGTTGACCTGGAATCCGGCGCGGAGGGCGCGCGCCGCCACCTCCTGGATGTGCGCCGGCGCGGTGAGCAGCAGGCCGCGGTTGTTGGGGTCGTCGTTGTAGGGCTCGAGCAGCGCCGCCCCACGCGAGCCGAGCGCGCCGTCGGCGTACAGCTTGATGGCGCGGATCCACAGATGGTTGTCGTAGAGCGCCGACTGCGGTCCGCGGGCCATGTAGTGCGCGAGGGCGGCGGAGTCGTCGCTGATCATCACGTAGAGACGGAAGGGGATCTCGCCCGCCTTCGCCATCTCCTCCATCAGGTCGATCGTGGCTCGCGACTCACCCGCGTCGTGCAGCCCGACAAGACCCCAGCGCTGCGACTCGGTGATGGCGGCTCGAATCGCGGCCCGCGTCTGCTCGCGCGACGGGGCGGGAATGGAGCGCGAGACCAGCCCCTGGGCGTTGTCCACGAACACCCCGGTGGGCTCACGCGACGCCGTGCGCTCGATGCGGCCGCCGCTCGGGTCGGCGGTGGCGGCGGTGACGCCGGCCGCGCGCATCGCCGCCGCGTTCACGAGGCCGGCGTGGCCGTCCACCCGCGTGAGGTAGACGGGATTGTCGGGGAGCGCGCGCGAGAGCGCCTCGTGGGTCGGGAAGCGCGTGTCGCCCCACTGGTTCTGGTCCCAGCCGCGGCCGAGGATCCACTGGCCCGCCGGCACGCCTCGGGCCCGCTCGACGACGCGCGCGATCACCTCGTCGTAGGACCTGGTGCCCACCAGGCTCACGTTGCTGAGCGACTGGCCGAGTCCGAGGAGGTGGGCGTGCGCGTCGACCATCCCCGGGATCACCGTGCGTCCGCCGAGATCGACGAGGCGGGTCGTCGCCCCGCGGAGCGCCATCGCCTCGCGCAGCGAGCCGGTGAACAGCACCCGTCCGTCGCGGATCGCCATCGCCTGCACCACGGGGCGCGCGTCGTCGACCGTGTAGATGCGGGCATTGGTGATCACGAGGTCGGCGGGCCGCGGCGCGGACTGCGCGGCGGCGGCGAGCGGGGCGAGGACGAGCGAGAGCAGGGAGAGGCGGCGCATGCGTGTCGGTTGCGGGAGGCGAACAGGTGGGGCGGGGGTGGGCGGTTCGCCAAAATCGCGGATCCGCGATCCTACCCGGGAATCCTCGTCCAGATGACCACCGCACCGCAGGTGTACGAGAACGGGCGAGCGGTGAACTGCGGTGGGACCGTCGCCGGCCCCGAATAGATCTCCACCGCCTCGATGTCGTGCGGAGAGAATTCGTCGGGCGACCCGTTCTCGATGCGCATGCCATCCACGAAATACTGTGGCGGGCAGTCGCGCGGACCGCTGCTGCTGCGGTTGAACCGGATCACCCGTCGTCCATTGCGCGTCTGCACGTTCACGCTCGGGATCATGCGGGCGATGTCGGTGAAGTCGTGCGGATTGCGCCGCTCGATGTCGGCGCGCGTGACGTAGTTGCCGAACCCGCGCGCGCGCCGGTCCCAGAAGCCGGCGAGGATGCGGTGGGAGCGCGCCTCGTACTCGTCCTCGACCAGCACGCCGTCGATCGTGAACGCGACGGCGGTGAGCGCAACCACGAGCGAGTCGGTCTGACCGGCTCGCAGGCGGACGTCCACCGAGGTGGGACCAAATCCGAGGCGCCGCACGACGACGCTCGCTGGCCCCGTCGGCAGCGACGCAAGGCGGAATGCCCCCGAATCGTTGGTGCGGGCCGCGAAGAACAGCGACCCCTGAAACCGCACCTCGACGCCGGGTATCGGGTGTCCCGCCGAGTCGCGAACCGTGCCGACCAGCGCGGCGAGCTGCGCCTGCGCCGCCGCCGACATGCCCGCACCGGCGAGCAGGAACGCCACCGCGGCGCTCTGCACCACGAACGTGCTGATCCGGGCCATCGCTTCCTCCCTCTCCGACGCTCGGCCGCGGGCGTCGAAGGGCTGTCGTTAACCGACGGTGCGCTGCATGCGCCGTGCTACGAGATAGAGCGGAACGGCGAGCAGGACGACGTACCCGAGGAGCGCCGTTATGGAGCTCTCCGCCAACCAGCCCACCGCCGTGCCGAGATTGAAGCCTTCGTCCAGATGTCGCGCTGCCAGGCCAGCCAACGCGACGCCCATGATGGCGCCGCCGGCGATCAGCCCCGACGAGAACAGGACCCCCGGTCCGGAGTCGGCGTCAGCCGCGTCGCGCTCGGCCGGGCTGAGGCGGCGGTCCACCAGCCACCGGATCATCCCGCCCATGAACATCGCCGCCGATGTCGAGATCGGGAGGTAGACCCCGACCGCCACCGGCAGCGACGGAATTCCCACCAGCTCGATCGCGATCGCCAGGAACGCGCCGATCAGGATCAGCCCCCACGGCAGCTTCTGCGTGAGGATGCCGTCCACCACGAGCGCCATGATCTGCGCCTTCGGCGAGTCCAGCTTCTCGATCTCGCGGCCGTCGTAGTTGATCCGTTCTCGCCCCCCCACTCCCGGATCGACGACGTACTTGATCGCGCCCCCATCGTCCACGAGGTACTTGCCGGCGATGGCGTTCCCCGTCTGCTCGTACAGTCGCCCGATCCGGTAGCTCGGTGCACTCGGGGCCTCGGCTGAGGCCACCATGCGTCCGTTCGCCAGCGCGAACCGTCCGCCCTGCTCGATCACCGACACCTGCACGCCGGGATAGCTCTTCGGCACGATCGTCGTCTTGGCGTCGTTGAGGAACTGGATGATGCCGCCCACGAGCAGCGCGCTCGCCGTCACGCCGATCAGGAGGCCGATCTGCTGATAACGCGGCGTGGCGCCCACGAGGAATCCCGTCTTCAAGTCCTGCGAGGTGGCGCCTGCCGTGGAGGCAGCGACGCACACCACGCCGCCGATGCTGAGCGCGAGCACGCGGTGCTCGATTCCCACCCAGCCCGCGGCGAGGAAGGCGAGCGACGTGAGCAGCAGCGTTGCCACCGTCATCCCCGACACCGGGTTCGCGGAGCTGCCGATCTGCCCCGTGATGCGGCTCGACACGGTGACGAAGAGGAAGGCGAAGAAGAGCGCGATGATCCCGCCGACGATGTTGATCCCGATCTGTGGGAGTGTCACCATCGCGATCAGGCAGAGGAGCGTGCCCACGAGCACGACGCCCATCGGCAGGTCGCGATCGGTGCGCGCCACGCCGCCGCTGGTCTTGGCGCCGCGAAAGTCGCCGAGGCCGGCGACGAGGGCGCCCCAGATCGTCGGCAGAGAGCGGGCGAGGCTGATCAGCCCCGCCGCGGTCCCAGCGCCGGCGCCGATGTAGAACACGTAGTTGGAGCGCACCTGCGCGGCCGTCATGTCTCGGATCAGCGTGGTGGCTGGAAAGATCGGCGCCGCCAGCCCAGCCCCGAACAGCTTGATCGCCGGGATGAGACAGAAGAAGGAGAGCACGCCCCCGGCGAACAGGTATCCGGCGATGCGCGGTCCGATGATGTAGCCGACTCCGGTCAGCTCCGGACTGATCTCCGCCTGGATCTCGCCGAACAGCTGCGTCTGGCCATTCGCCATCACCTTGGTGAAGGCTCGTCGCGGCACCTCGGCGAACAGATGGAGCCCGGCGTTGAGGAACTTGTACGCGGCGCCAAGTCCGAAGCCCATGAACACGGTCTTCGCCTGCGCGCCGCGCTCCTCACCCACGATCAGCACCTGCGCGCACGCGGTGCCTTCGGGGTATTTGAGGTTCCCGTGCTCCTTCACGATCAGGCTGCGACGGATCGGCACCAGGAACAGCACGCCGAGGATTCCGCCCACGATGCCGATCGCCATCACCGTGGTCCACGGCAGCTCGTAGCCGAGGAGCAGCAGCGCGGGGAGGGTGAAGGCGATCCCCGCGGCGATCGACTCACCGGCCGAGCCGGTGGTCTGCACCATGTTGTTCTGGAGGATCGTCGCCGGCTGTGCCCCGAACGCGCGCGAGACGTAGCGGAAGATCGTGATCGAGAGGACGGCGATCGGGATCGACGCGCTGACGGTGAGGCTGACCTTGAGCGCCAGGTAGATGCTCGATGCGGCGAACACGAGACCGAGCAGGACGCCGAGCACGATGGCGCCGATGGTGAACTCCCGGGGCGCTTCGGTGGCGGCGACGTACGGGGAGAACGAGGTCTCCGGGGTGGTGTGCGGAGTGGTCATGGCCGAATATGACGCCCGGTGCTCGCGGGGCGCCAGCGCGAAGAACGGTCGTGGGTGGTGGGTGGTGGGTCCCTGGGCAGTGCGCCCACCCACCACCCCATCAACCGTTCATCCCCCGGCCCCATGCTCACGCCGCCGCCGGCGCATCATCAAGCGCACCAGCAGCGCCGTCAGCCCCGCGAGCAGCCCCACCGGCACCGCTACTCCCAGCGCGGTGATGCAGAACGCGACCGTGGCCACCAGCAGCCGCCACGCCCGCGTGAAGGCGGCGGCGATCGGGTTGCGCCCGGGCATCGCTCCACTGAACGCAGCCGGTTCGTGGAGCGTCAGGTCGATCGTGCTCGTGGCGACCGAGCGCTCCAGATAGCGCTTCCGTCCCTCAGTGCGCTCGATCTCGCCGCGCACGCGAGATAGTTCTCCTTCCACGCGCAACACTTCGCCCAGATCACCGGTGCGGTGGGCGAGCAAGTCGAGGAAGCGCGACTCCAGCCGCCGTGCGTTGGCCAGGCGCGCCTCCACGTCCACGTACTCTTCCCCCACGTCCTGCGAGCCGGCATCCACCGACTCCACGCGGCCGAGTGAGTTGAGGGCGGTCAGCAGGGAGTCGAATCGCGCGCTCGGCACCCGAAACGACAGGATCGCTTGATGCTGCTCGTTGCGGCCAGTGCGCACCGTGCTGCTGCCCACCGTGGCCCCCAACCGTTCGGCGGCGCGATGCGCGGCCACCACCGCCGGCGCGAGCTCCCTGACCTCCACTGCCACTCGCGCCGAGCGGACGATCATCGTGCCGGGGGCGGGAGCGCCCGCCACCGGCATCGGGGGCTGGGTCGTGGCCGAGGCAGACATGCCGCGAACGACTGGACCACGTTCGGAGTAGGACTGCCCGCTCAGCGGCCGTATCGCTGCCGGTTGGCTGCTCGGCGTGCCCGCATCGCTTCGGATCTGGACCCCCGTGACCGGCGCTGGTCGCGGCGCCTCGCCGCCGAACGGCGACGCACTCATCGCGCCCTGACCGGTTGTCGTCACGACGGCATCGCCGCGAGCGTCGACGCGAGCATCGGCGGGCGCGCCATCACCGCCGCAGGCCGAGCTCAATGCTGCGGTCATGCAGGCCATCGCGACGCCGCGCGTGGCGGCCCGCTGTCGCCGGAAGGTGCCGGTGCATAACGTCTGAGGCATGTCGTCGTCTCCGAGTGGCCGGTGGTGTCGGTCCTGACGGGAGGGAGACGTACGAGAACGACGTCGTCACACACATTCCGGCCATCATGCTTCGATCGCTCGCCGCATACCCCGCCGCGCTGGTCTTCCTCGCAATCGGCGGTCCCGCACTCGGCGCGCAGCGCGCGCCGGCCGACTCCACGACCTCTGCGCCCGTGGCCAGCCTGCGCTACGAGGTGATCGCCGACCGCGCCGCGCTCGCCGCCCGGCGGCTTCGCGTGACGACCTCCTTCGACGTGGAGGGAGCCGCCCCCGTCGTCCTCTCGCTGCCGGCCTGGACGCCCGGCGCATATGAGCTGGGCAACTTCTCACGCTGGGTGCGCGGGTTCGGCGCCACGCAGGACGGCGCCGCGCTGCGGTGGGACAAGGTGGACTACGACAGTTGGCGGGTGCGCCCCGCACGCGCCGGCCGGGTGGAGGTGACCTTCGACTACACCGCCGATTCGCTGGACAACGCGATGGCCTGGACGCGCCCCGACTTCGCGCTGTTCAACGGCACGAACGTCTTCCTGTACCCCGAGGGCCGCGGGCTCGACTTCGCGGCCACGGTCTCGGTGCGCACCGATGACGATCTTCGCGTGGCGACGAGCATGGAGCCCGCTGGCGCGCCGCGCACCTACCGCGCGTCGAGCTACCACGAGCTGGTGGACATGCCGTTCTTCGTCGGTCGGTTCGACCTCGACAGCGCCACGATCTCGGGCAAGACGGTGCGCCTCGCCACCTATCCCGTCGGGAGCGTCGCGGGGGCAGCGCGCGCGACGGCGTGGGAGCAGCTGCGCCGCGTGATCCCACCCGAGGTGCTGGTGTTCGGCGACGTGCCGTGGCCCAGTTACACCGTCATGCAGATCGCCGACTCGACCTATCAGGGCGCGAGCGGCCTCGAACACGCCGACAGCCACGTGGACGTGGTGAATCCGGCGGCGATCGGGAGCGACTTCCAGCCCTCGCTCTACGCGCACGAGATCTTTCATTCCTGGAACGTGAAGCGCCTGCGGCCCGCGGAGTTGACGCCGTACCGCTACGACCGTCCGCAGCCGACCGTCTGGCTCTGGGTGAGCGAGGGGATCACGGACTACTATGCGGATCTGGCCGAGGTGCGGGGCGGCGTGATCGACGCGCGCGCCTTCTACGGGCTCACCGCCGGCAAGATCGCCGAGATCGAGAGCACGGTGCCGTTCGCGCTCGAGGACGCGTCGCTCAACACGTGGATCCATCCTGCCGACGGCTCCAGCTACAGCTACTACCCCAAGGGTTCGCTCGCTGGCCTGCTGCTCGACATCTCCATCCGCGACGCGAGCGACAACCGCGCGTCGCTCGATGGGGTGATGCGCGAGCTGTACGAGACGACCTACAAGCGGGGTCGCGGATTCACGAGCGACGACTGGTGGGGTGCCGTGCGACGCGCGGCCAGCAACCGCTCGTTCGACGACTTCATCCGCCGCTACGTCGACGGCCGCGAGGCGTATCCCTGGCCCGAGGCGATGCGCACGATCGGGCTTCGCATCGAGCGCGACAGCGCGCCGCGCATCGGCGTGACCACCGCCCCCGGCGCGAACGGGACGGTGCAAGTGGTCGAGGTCGCGCCAAACAGCGCCGCGTCGTCGGCCGGCGTGCGGGCGGGCGACCTCCTCCTGCGCATCGGTGACATCGACGTCGCCGATCAGGAGTTCGGCGCCAAGTTCCGCGCGGCGTACGCCGGCCGTGCGAGCGGCACGCCCCTCACCGTGACGGTGCGCCGCCGGGACGAGCCGATGGTGCTGCGCGGCACGCTCGTCTACGCGCCCACTGCCCCCCGCATCACCGACGACCCCACGGCCTCGCCGCGCGCGGTGCGACTGCGCAACGGAATCCTCCGCGGCACCATCGACCGATGACCTCCATGCGACCACTCTTCCGTGCGATCGCCGCGAGCGTGCTCGCGGCGTGCTCCGCCGTCACCGTGCAGGCGCAGGCGACGAACCAGGCAGCGCCGCAGGCAACGACGGCGCCCGCGCCAGCGGTCTCCATCGCCGCCCGCACCGCGGGCTTCGAGCGGCGCGACGGCTTCGTGCCCCTCCTGCTCGACTCGCGCCAGGGTCGCCTGTACGCCGAGCTGCCGCGCGACTCCATGCGCGCCCTCTTCTTCGCGTCGCTCGCCACGGGACTCGGTTCCAACCCGGTCGGGTTGGACCGCGGATCCAACGGGCGCGAGCAGGTCGTTCGGTTCGATCGCGACGGCGACCGGGTGTTGATGGTGTTCGAGAACACCGGATTCCGCAGCTCCCTCGACGCCGCCAACCGCCGCACCGTGGCCGAGAGCTTTCCGCCGAGCACCGTGGCGTCGCTGCCGGTGCTCGCTGAGGAAGGAGGCCGTACGCTCGTCGACATCACCGACGTCGTCTACCGCGACTGGAACGACGTCGCCGGCACCCTGACCCGCACCAACCAGGGGACGTACGCGATCGCACGCGACCGGTCGTCGCTCTATCGGCCGCACACCCGCGCCTACCTCGACAACAGCGAGATCGATGTCTCGCTCACCTTCACCACCACCGGACGTCCAGGCGCCGTCGTCTCGCGCATGGCGCCCGACGGGCGCGCCTTCACCCTGCGACAGCATCTCTCGTTCGTGCGGCTGCCGAGCGACGACTACCGCCCGCGCCTGCTCGACCCGCGCGTCGGATTCTCCGGCATCACGTTCAAGGATTATGGCCAGCCCATTCAGCGCGCACTCGAGCAGCGGTGGATCGGCCGGCACCGGCTGGAGCGCGCGAACCCCGGCGACCCGCACTCGGCGATCAAGAATCCGATCGTGTACTACGTGGATCCGGGGATTCCCGAGCCGCTGCGCACCGCCACGCTGCAGGGCGTGCGCTTCTGGACCGAGGCGTTCGATCGCGCCGGCCTCACCGGCGGCTTCCGCGCCGAGCTGCGTCCCGAAGGCACCGACCCGCTCGACGCCCGCTACAACGTGGTGCAGTGGGAGAACCGCAATGAGCGCGGCTGGTCGATCGGCGGCTCGTTCGCCGACCCGCGCACCGGCGAGATTCTCAAGGGCATGGCACGGATGGATTCCCACCGCGCGCGCACCGATTACAACCTCTACGCGGCGCTGATGGGCGCCGACGCGGCGGCGGCCGATACGGCATTCGTGCTGGCGCGCGTGCGGCAGGTGAGCGCGCACGAGGTCGGGCACACGCTGGGGATGGACCACAACTACATCGCGTCGACCTACGAGCGCGCGTCGGTGATGGACTACCCCGCGCCGCGCGTACGGCTCGCCGCCAACGGCGACATCGACATCTCGCGCGCGTACGGCACCGGTCCGGGTGAGTACGACGTGTGGGCGGTGCGCTGGGCGTACGGCATCTTCCCGGCGGCCACCGAGCGCGACTCGCTCGAGGCGATCGTGGCCGAGGGACTGCACAAGGGCTACCTGTTCCTCAGCGACGCCGACGCGCGGCCGGAGAACGCCAGCGATCCACGCACGAGCCTGTGGGACGACGCCAGCACGCCGGGGGAGTTCCTCCGTCACCAGACCGCCGTGCGGCGCGTTGCGCTGTCGCGCTATGGCCTCCGCAACATCCGAGTCGGCGAGCCGGTGGCGACC
>JBBQYZ010000070.1:0-9530 GCA_038208205.1 Gemmatimonadales bacterium
ATGCCTGCACGGCCGCCGCCGTGCGGCCGAAGTAGCCGGCGAACTCCACGTCTCGATAGCCGATCCGCGCGACCGCTTCGAGTGTGCCGTCGAAGTCGCGCGCCAGCAGCGTCCGCACGGTGTAGAGCTGCAGTCCGGGGAAGAAGCGTCCCCTCCTGCCGTGGGTACGGTGCGCGACACCCGGCATCAGCTGCGCGTGCGCGCGAGCGCAGGCACCGGTTCCGAGTGCGGTGCCGAGCGCGGTGAGGAACTCGCGTCTGGTCTGCATGCGGACTCCAATGTCAGGACGGCTGGCTCGCGCAGCAAGAGCTCGCGGCGAGGGTGCGGCGACCTCGCGCCGCGCTCGCGCTGGGTAGGGCACAACGTCATGCGCCGGCGTATCTTCTGGTATGGCCACCCCAGCCCCCGCCGCGCCCCCGTCGCCGACCGTGGATCGCGCCCGTCCGGCTGCGCCCGTCGGTGATGCGCCTCGCACCTCCGCCCTTGCCGGATCGCTCGTCGGCTCGGAGATCCTCAAGATCGCCGCCGACGTGCGCGCCCTCGCCGCCGGCGGTCAGGAGATCTGCAACCTGACCGTCGGCGACTTCTCGCCGAGCGAGTTCCGGATTCCCGCGGCGGTCGAGCGCGGGATCGTGAGCGCGCTCGCGCGGGGCGAGACGAACTACCCGCCCTCCGATGGCATTCTCCCCCTGCGCGAGGCGGTGCGGTCGCTGTATACGAACGAGCTCGGATTCACTCCCGCCCTCGCGTCGGTGGTGGTGACCAGCGGCTCGCGACCGGGCATCTACAGCGCCTACCGATCGCTCGTCGACGCCGGCGACCGCGTGGTGTACCCGACACCTTCGTGGAACAACAACCACTACACGCATCTCGTGGGCGCCCAGGGCGTGCCGGTGCCGTGCGACGCCGCATCGCGCTTCATGCCCACGCGCGCGTCGCTCGAGCGCGCGGTGCGCGGTGCGCGCCTGCTCGCCCTCTGCTCGCCGCAGAATCCCGCCGGCACGGTATTCACCGCCGACGGACTGCGCGGCATCTGCGAGCTGGTGGTCGAGGAGAATGCGCGGCGCGGCGTGGGCGGAGCCGCACCCGAGCGACCGCTCTACCTGCTGTACGACCAGGTCTACTGGACGCTGACCTTCGGCGACGTGCGCCACGTGCACCCGGTCGGCGTGTGCCCCGCGGTGGCGCCGTACACGGTGTACATCGACGGCGTCTCCAAGTCGCTCGCGGCCACCGGGGTGCGCGTGGGCTGGATCGTGGCGCCCCCCGACCTGGCGGGCCCGATGAGCGGCCTGCTCGGTCACGTCGGCGCCTGGGCGCCCAAGGCCGAACAGACCGCGGTGGCCGGCTTCCTCGTCGACGGCGCGGCGATGGCGGAGTACCGCGCGGCGATCGTGGCCGGCGTGCGCGAACGGCTCGACCTGCTGCACCGCGGTCTCGCGGCGATGCGCGCCGACGGGTTGCCGGTGGAGGACATCGCACCTGAGGGGGCGATCTACCTGAGCGTGCGCTTCGCGCTCGAGGGGCGCGCCACGCCGGACGGCTCGGTGCTCCACAGTGACGAGGCGATCCGTGCGTACCTGCTGCGCGCCGCGGGCGTGGCGGTGGTGCCCTTTCAGGCGTTCGGCGTGACCGACGATACTGGCTGGTTCCGCCTCTCGGTCGGCGCGGTGTCGCCGGCGGCGATCGCGGCGATGCTGCCGCGGCTGCGCGTCGCGCTGCGCGCCGCACTCGCGCCGCGGTGAGTGCCCCACCTCCCACCCGCGTGGGCCGTGCGAGCGCCGCACGCTGGCGCTGGTCCACCTGGTCGCTGACGCGCAAGCTACCCGTGCTCACGGCGGTGGTCGTGGTGCTCGTGGTCGGGACGTCGCTCGCGCTCGCGTACGACGCGCTCCGCCGCGCCCGCATCGAGGGAGTGCACGAGCGGCTCCAGCAGCTCGTGCGGCAGATCGTCGCGGGCAGCGAGACGACCATGCGCGCCCGCGCCGCCGTCTTCCGTCAGGCCGCCGCCGACCCGGCCGTCCACGCGGCGCTTCGCGATCCGGCGGCACCGATCGCGAGCGCCGAGAGCGTGCTGGCACGACTGCGCGCCGCGCCGGACTCCTCGCTGCCGATCGAGCTCTGGTCGGTGGACGGCGGGCGGGTGGCACGTGTGGGGCGCGAGCCGGATGGCGACTCGCTCGCGGCGCGTTCGCCCGAGCTACGCGGCGCGAGTGGGCCCTTCCTGCCCGCCACGGCGCCCGCCGACACGATACAGTACGGCGCCTTCTACGGCGCGAGCGGCGGCGTGTTCTACTGGACGCTCGTGCCGGTGATGGAGGGCAGCCGGCGCATCGGGGTGATCGCGCAGCAGCGGCGCTACAGTGCCACCACGCAGAACGCGCGCACCGTCAAGGCGCTCATCGGGGACGAGGCCGAGCTGTACCTGCACAACACCACCGACAACTTCTGGTCCAGCTACACGGGCGCCCCCACCAGCGCGATCGCCGGGCTCGACACGAGCACGGGCGACTATCGGGGAGAACGCGTCGGAGTGGGCGACGTGATCGCGGCCCAGGCGCGCGTGACCGGCACGGCGTGGGGGATCACGCTGGAAGCGCCCGTGAGCGCGGTGCTGCTGGAGCCCCGCGCCACGCTGCGGCGCCTGGCGATGATCAGCGCCCTGATCGCCTTCGCCGGCGTCGCGGTGGCGTGGCTCGTGAGCCGCCGCATCACCGCGCCGCTCGCGTCGCTCACCGAGGCCGCCGAGTCGATCGCGCGTGGCGAGTACGCGACGCGCGTGCAGGAGCGTCGCGACGGGGCCACCACCGACGACGAGGTGGCGCGCCTGGCGGCGAGCGTGAACAGGATGGTGGGCGAGGTGGAGCAGTCGCATCGCGCGCTGGAGCAGCGCGTGGCCGAGGCGCGCAGCGTCTCGGAAGAGCTGGCACACACCAACGAGGAGCTGCGCCAGATCACCGCCGAGGCGGGCCAGGCGCGCGACGCCGCCGAGCACGCGAACCGCGCCAAGAGCGACTTCCTGGCCGTGATGAGCCATGAGCTCCGCACGCCGCTCAACGCCATCGGCGGCTACACGGAGATCATGCAGCTCGGCATCTACGGCGAGGTCAGCGCGCAGCAGCGCGACGCGCTGCACCGCATCACGCGCAGTCAGCAGCTGCTGCTCTCGCTGATCAACGACGTGCTCAACTTCGCCAAGCTCGACGCCGGCCGCGTGCACTTCGACATGGCCGACGTCCCGCTCGGTGAGACCCTCGGCGCGGTGGAGGTGCTGGTGGCCCCGCAGCTGCACGCTCGTCAGATCACCTATTCCTTCGTCCCGCCCGAGCCGTCGCTCGCCGTGCGCGCCGACCCGGAGAAGCTGCAGCAGGTGGTGCTCAATCTCCTCTCCAACGCCATCAAGTTCACCGAGCCGCGCGGCCGCATCGCGCTGACCTGCGGCCCGCAGGGCGACGACCTGGCCTGCATCGCCGTCGCCGATACCGGTGTCGGCATCGCGGAAGACCGGCTGGCGTCGATCTTCGACCCGTTCGTGCAGGTGGGCCGCGCCCTCAACAGCGCGCACGAGGGGATCGGGCTCGGGCTCTCGATCAGCCGCGACCTCGCCGACGCCATGGGCGGCTCGCTCACCGCCGAGAGCACGCCGGGAGTGGGGAGCACCTTCACCCTGCTGCTCCGGCGCGCGCACGGCAACTGACCACGCCATGACGCTGCGCGCGCGGCTCATCCTCGTCTTCCTCACGCTCACTCTGGGCACCACTGCGCTCGTGGGCACTCTCGCGTACTCGGCGGCGCAGCGGGGGGTACGCGACACGGCGCTCCGGGTGGTGAGCATCATCGCGCACGACCGGCACACGGCGCTCGTGCAGCGGCTGAACCGGCAGCTCAGGCGCGGCACGCGATTCATGGCACAGACGCCGGCGTGCACGCGCATCCCGCTCGACCGCGCCGCGTGTGACCGCGCCGTGCACGCTTTCGCGGTGGAGGAGCAGCTGATCGCAGCCGCCGTGGTGGACTCCGGGCGCGTGGTCGTGCGCGTGACGACCGCGACGAACGACGCGATCGTCGGGCACCCGGCGCTGCTGGAGGTCATCCCGCTGCTTCAGCCCGGCCAGCTGGCGCGCTTCGCGCTGGACGCGGCGAATTTCGCCTACTACGACGTGGCCGCTCCGGTCCCGGTCCGTGGAGAGGACCGGGCCGACTTGCTCCTGCTGCGCTACGCCCTTCCGCCCGACGAACCGCTGTTCAGCGCGGGGATCGATCTGGGCGTCGCGGGCGAGACCTTCCTGGCCGACGCCGCGGGGCATCCGCTGACGCGGCTCCGCTTCCCCATGACCGTCGACTCCGCGGGGGCGATCACCGCGGCGCCGATGCGGGACTGCCTGCGCGGGCGCAGCGGCGAGGCGGTGGGGAACGACTATCGCGATGCGCGCATCATCCACGGGTACGAGTACGTGCCCGAGATCGGCGGCGGCTGCGTGATGGCCCACATGGACCAGGACGAGGCGGAGCGACCGGTGACGGCCATTCGCGAGCGGCTCGCCGCCCTGGGCGTGGTGCTGGCGCTGTGCGCCATCGTGGTGTCCATCGTGCTCGCGCGGCAGATCGCCGGCCCGCTCACCGCGCTCGTCGAGAGTGCCGACGCGGTGGCGCGTGGGGAACGCGACGTGGTTCCCGCCGTGGACGACGGCGTGCCCGAGGTGCGCACGCTCGCGCGCGCCCTCGGGAGCATGACGGCCGCCGTGCAGCGTCGCACGGAGGAGCGCGAGGCGGCGCTCGCCTCGCGCGCCCGGTTCTACCACGCCATGAACCACGAGCTGCGCACCCCGCTGAACGCCATCGTCGGCTACCTCGACCTTCTGCTCGCCGGGATCTTCGGCCCGTTGCCCGCGCCGGCACACGACGCGCTCGTACGCTCGCAGCGCGCCACCAACCACCTGCGTGAGCTGATCAACGACGTGCTCGACCTCGCGAAGATCGAGGCGGGCAAGATAGAGATCCATCGCACGCGCGTCGACGTGGGCGCGTTGATGGAGGACGTGCTCGCCACACTGCAGCCCGTAGCGGCGGCGAGTGCGGTGTCGCTCCACCTCCACTGCCCTGCCGCGGTGTTGGCCGACAGCGACACGCGACTCGTGCGCCAGATCGTGCTCAACCTCGTCTCCAACGCGATCAAGTTCGGCGCACCGAACCCGGTGACGGTGGACTGCCGCGCACTCGAGTCAGGGCCGATGCGAGTCGCGATCGACGTGACCGACGAGGGACCGGGCATCGCGCCAGAGGATCAGGAGCGGATCTTCGAGGAGTACGTGCAGCTCCAGGGTGGCAAGCACACCGGCACCGGACTCGGTCTGGCCATCTCGCGCCGCCTCGCGCACGCCCTGGGCGGCATGCTCGAGGTGGACTCGACCCCCGGGCGCGGCACGGTGTTCCGGCTGCTGCTGCCGTAGGACGACCGCCGCGCTTCTACGAGCGGTGCGCGACGGGTAGGTTGGGTGGAGCAATTCACCCACGGAGCCCATGCCCCACGTCCGCCATTTCAGGACCGTCGCCGCCCTGCTGCTCGCCGCGGTGCCGCTCGCCGCGCACGACTTCTGGATCGTCCCCAACGCGTTTCAGGTCGCGGCGGGATCGGCGCTCTCGCTGCGCAGCGTGACCGGCACCTCGCTTCTCATCCGCCACCGGCCCGCGTCCGCTGGCCAGCGCGTCGTGGCGGCGTCGCTCGTGCCGAGCTCGCGCCGCCTGTCGGGGGATGCCATCCGTGCCGTCCACCGGTCATCGCGCCGGATCGCGCCATGAGGCGGCGCATCATCGCCGCCGCGGGCGGAGCGTTGGCGGTCGTCACTGTCGGTGTCGCGCTCGCGCATGGGCACGACCTGTTCCTGCGTCCACGCGATTTCGTGGTCCGCGTTGGCGCCGTCATCTCGGTGCGCGTGCTCAATGGCACCTTTACCACCAGCGAATCCGCCGTCACCTCCGACCGACTGCGCGACCTCGGCGTGGCCGGACCGGCGGGAGTGGCGCAGCTCGACCGCGCCACCTGGACCGCGACCGGCAAGGAGAGCGGCTGGCGCGTCCCGACGAGCGCGGCGGGCACGTACCTGCTCGGTGCCTCTCTCGCGCCGCGAAGCATCCGCCTCACCGCCGCGCAGTTCAACGGCTACCTGCGCGAGGAGGGGCTGGTGGACGTCATTGCGGAGCGGCGCGCGGGTGGCACGCTCGAGCAGCCGGCGCACGAGCGGTACGGCAAGCATGTGAAGGCACTGGTCCGGGCGACGAGCGACGACATGCCGGCCGCCGCCGCGGACACCGCCTTCCGGCACGCCTTCGGCTATCCGGCGGAGCTCGTGGCGCTGGACGATCCCTATCGCCTGCGCTCGGGCGGCCTGCTCCGGGTACGCGCGCTCGTGGACGGCGCGCCAGTGGCGAATCAGGTCGTGCTCGCCGGCGGACGAACACCGTCGGGCGCGCGCCGGCCGCTGCGGACCATGCGCACCGATGCCGGCGGCGTGGCGGTCGTGCGGCTCGACGCGCGGGGCACCTGGTACCTGTCGTTCATTCGCATGGTGCCGGTACCCGCCGCCAGTGGCGACAGCGTGAACTACGAATCCAAGTGGGCCACGCTGACCTTCGCGCGGCCCTGATGGGACGGCCGGGTCGTCGTGGATGGAAGCGAGGCCCATCCGGGGCGCTGCTCCTGCTGTGGGCCGTCGGCGCGGGGGGCTGCGCCCGCGATCCCTCCCGCGGAGCGCGCGCTGGCCGCGATTCCACGACGCTCGTCGCCGCGATCGCCTCCGATCCGGGACAGCTCAATCCCGCCATCACCACGAACGGCAGCGTCCACACGGCGGCGGAGCTCCTCTACGACGGACTCGTCGCGCTCGACGACTCCTTGCGGCCGACTCCCGCGCTCGCCGTGCGGTGGGAGGTCGAACGCGACGGCGCGCGCTATCGCATGCATCTCCGCCGCGGCGTGCGCTGGCACGACGGCCGGCCGTTCACGGCGGGCGACGTCACCTTCACCTTCCAGCAGCTGCTCCTCCGCTTCCACGCCCGCACGCGCGCGTCGATGGCACCGGCGCTCACGACGGTGGAGGCGCCCGACGATTCAACCGTCGTCTTCACCTTTCGCCGGCCCTACGCGCCCTTCCTGCAGCAGCTCGACGTGAGCGAGGCGCCGATCCTTCCGCGGCACATCTACGCGGGAAGCGATCCGCTCCGCAATCCAGCGAACGTCGCTCCCGTCGGCACGGGGCCCTATCGCTTCGCCTCGTACACGCCGCAGAGCGAGATCCGGTACACGGCGAATCGCGACTACTTCCGCGGTCCGCCGGCGCTGGCCACCGTGGTCCTCCGGATCATCCCGGACGCCGACACCCAGGTGGCGGCGCTCGAGGCGGGCGAGACCGACTGGCTGTACTCCGTGCCCGGGCCCGCGCGGCAGCGGCTGAGCGCCGATCCGCGGATACGGCTCGTCCGTTCCGCGGTGAGTCCGGGCGGAAGCAACTGCATCACGACGCTGGGCTTCAACCTCGATCGCGCCTGGGCTCGCGACCTGCGCGTGCGCCGCGCGATCGCGCACGCCGTGAACCGACCGCAGTTCGTCGAGCGGGTGCTGTTCGGCGAGGGACGCGCCGCGGACGCCCCGATCTCGTCCGGGATCGCGTTCGCGCACGCGAGCGGGCTGCCCATCCCGGCGTTCGACACGGCGGCGGCGGCCCGGCTGCTCGACGACGCCGGCTGGCGGCGGCGCGGCGGCGAGGTGCGCGTCGCGCGCGGTGTGGCGGGGGTGGCAGACGGCACCGCCTTCACGATCGGCTTCAAGGGTATGCCCGGACAGATGACCTACGGCGACCTGCTGCGCGCCCAGCTTCGCGTGGTGGGCATCGACCTGCGGCTCGAGCCGCTCGAGCCGACGGTGTTCGCCACCTCGGTGTTCACGGCGCGCGACTTCGATGCCGCCATCGGCGCGTACTGCAACGGCACCGATCCGGAGATCGGAGTGCGCCGCATGTACGCGTCGTCGAGCATCGCACCGGTGGCCTTCTCCAACATGGCGGGCTACCGGAACCCGGCGATGGACGCGCTGTTCGATCAGGCCGGCTCGGCGATCGACCGGGAGGAGCGCCGCCGGCTCTACCGCGAGATCCAGGAGCTCGCGGTGCGCGACCAGCCCTACGTGTGGCTCGTCGAGACCACCGGCACCCGGGCCTACACGACGCGCTGTCGCGGGTTCGCGACCGTCTCCCACTTCGCCGCCACGGCGGTGTGCACGCGGTGAACGCCCGCTTCGTGGGGTGGCGGCTGCTGCAGCTCGTGCCCACCACCGCCTCGATCCTGCTCGTCGCCTTCCTGCTCATCCACCTCGCGCCCGGCGATGCCGTGCTCGCGGTGGCCGGCGAGCATGGCGATGCGGCGTACTACGATTTCATGCGCCATCGGTTCGGCCTCGACCAGTCGCTCCCGCGTCAGCTCGTCACCTACGTGAGCCAGGTGGCGCAGGGAAACCTCGGCTACTCCTACGTGTACGGTCGGAGCACCTTCGGCGTCATCGTCGAGCGCGTGCCGGCCACGCTGCTGCTCACCGGCACCGCGTTCCTGATCTCGCTGCTCGTGGCGCTGCCGCTCGGGGCCGTGGCGGCGACGCGGCCGCACGGGATCCGCGATGTGGGCGTCAGCGCGCTCTCGCTCGCGCTCTACTCGACCCCCGCCTTCTGGGTGGGGCAGCTCGCGATCCTCGCGCTGTCGCTGCGACTCGGGCTATTCCCCGTGCAGGGAATGACGTCGGCGGGTAGCTCGGCGACTGGCTGGTCCCATGCCTGGGACGTCGCGCGCCATCTCGCGCTGCCGGCGATCGTCCTCGCCGCGCAGGAGATCGCCGTGCTGGCGCGAGTCACGCGGAGCGCGCTCCTGGACGAGCTCCCGCGCGATCACATCCGCACGGCGCTCGCCAAGGGCCTGAGCGCCAGGCGCGCGCTCGTCCGCCACGCATTTCCCCGTGCGCTGCTACCGATCGTCAGCATCGCCGGCGCACGGGTGGGACACCTGATCGCCGGCGCGGCGATCGTCGAGATCCTCTTCGGCTGGCCGGGCATGGGACGTCTGCTGCTCGCGTCGCTGCAGTCGCGCGACACGCCCATCCTGCTCGGCCTCTTCCTCGTGGTCTCGCTGACCGTGGTGCTGGCGAACCTGCTCTCCGACCTCCTGCATGCCGCCCTCGACCCGCGCATTCGGCTTCGCTGATTTTGCGCCGGCCGCTCCGGCGCCCGCTCCCGCGCATCGGCGTCGCCTGCTCCCTCGGGAGGTGGTGCGACGATGGCCCGGCCGAGCGGGACTGGCGATCGTGATCGTGGTGACCGGCGCGGCGCTCGTGGGCCCGCTGCTCGCGCCCTTCGACCCCTTCGTCATCAGCGGCGAGTCCCTCGCGTTTCCGTCGCGCGCGCATCCGATGGGCACCGACGCGATCGGGCGCGACGTCTTCAGCGCCGTGCTGTACGGTGCCCGCACGTCGCTCGTGGTGGCGATCGCGG
>JBBQYZ010000071.1:0-9438 GCA_038208205.1 Gemmatimonadales bacterium
ACGCAGTTGGCGATGGGCAGCACCACGTTGGCCCCATGGCGGGCCCACGCCGGCAGCGTCGTGCCGACGACGATGATCGCGGCCGCCTTTGCCGCGGCGGCCGCATCCATCCCGGCCAGCTCCTCGTCGGCCACGATCAGCACGTCCCCGGCGCCCATCGCGGCGAGGGGAGTGTCGCTCCGGGCGAACCCCGCCGTTTCCGCGCCACGGACATTGGCCGCGCGGTCGGGACGCAGCGCGAGATCCTCGACGCCCGGCAGCGGGGCTTCGGCACCCTGATCGACGCGAAACACTCCGGCGCCCCCGGTCTTGCGAACCAGTCTGCCAAGCAGGAAGAGCGCCTCGTTCGACAGGTTCGGCGAGGCGAGCACGAAGGCGCGCTTGCCGTTCAGCAGCGCGGCGGCAGCGCGAAGCGCGATCTCCCAGTCCGCCGAGGCAAGCACGCCGTGCTGCCGCACGAGCGGCGTGTCCACGCGGTCCTGGCGATTCATCCAGCGGTAGTTCAACCGCCCATGGTCGCACATGAAGAACTTGTTGACCTCCTCGTTGGGACGCGGTCGCAGCCGCACGACCTGATTGTCTCGCGTCTCCACGATCATGTTGCACCCCTGCGAGCAGTTGGGGCACACGCTCGCCGACCGGTCGAGCTCCCACGCGCGCGCCTTGTTCAGCGCGTCCTTGCTGAGCAGCGCGCCCACCGGACAGAGGTCGATGACGTTGCCCGCCCAGGGGTGCGTCAGGTCCTGCCCCTCGAACTTGCCGATCAACGCGCGATCCCCACGCTCGGCCACGCTGAGCACGGGGTCGTGCGCCACGTCATCCATGAAGCGCACGCAGCGCGTGCAGAGAATGCACCGGTTGGCGACGTACACGACGTCGCCACCGAAATCCTCGACCGGGTTGAAGCGTTTCGGATCGCGGTAGCGTCCCTCCGAGCGCCCTTCCTGATACGTGTAGTCCTGCAGCTCGCACTCGCCCGCCTGGTCACAGATCGGGCAATCGAGCGGATGATTGATCAGCAGCATCTCCAGCACGCCCTTGCGCGCTTCGAGCGCCTTGTCGGAGTGGACGTGCACCACCTGCCCCTCCGCCACCGACGTCGCGCAGGAGGGAGCGAGCTTCGGTGCCTTCTCCACCTCGACGAGGCACATCCGGCACACGCCCGCGACCGGAAGGCCGGGGTGGTAGCAGTAGTGCGGCACAAGCACGCCCGCCGCCTTGGCCGCCTCGAGGATCGAGGTGCCCTCGGCCACGCTCACCGCGCGCCCCTCGATCGTCAGGTTAACCATCTTCGCGTCCGCCATCAGGCCACCTGCGCCGGCACCATGTAAACCTTCTTCCGCTTGATCAGCGCCTCGAAGTCACCGCGGAATTTCGCGAGGCCGGAGGCGACGGGCGTGGCGCACGAGTCGCTCAGCACGCAGATCGTCTTGCCGGTCATCTGCTCGCCGATGTCGAGCAGGGTGTCCAGGTCCTCGTGCGTACCGTCACCAGCCACGATGCGCTCGAGGATCTTGGTGGTCCACGCCGTGCCCTCGCGGCACTGCGTGCACTGCGCACAGCTCTCGTGGGCGAAGAAGCGCGCCGCGCGGGCGATCTGCTTCACCAGGTTCTGTGCATCATCGATCACGATGACGCCGCCGGAACCGAGCATCGTGCCATTGGCCACGAAGCCTTCGTAGTCCATCGGGGAGTTCTCGGCTTCCTCGCGCGTCTGGATCGGCACGCTGATGCCACCGGGGATGATCGCCTTGAAGTTACGTCCCTTGAGTGGACCCCCACACAGGTCGTACAGGAAGTCTTTGAACGGAAAGCCCATCGCCACTTCGTAGTTGCCCGGCTTCTGGATGTTGCCGCAGACCGAGAACAGCTTGGTGCCGGTGCTCTTCGGATTCTCCGGGCGGCCGAACTTCGTGTACCAGTCAGCGCCGTTGTTCAAGATGTGCGGCACGGCGACCAGCGTTTCCACATTGTTGATCGTGGTGGGCTGCCCGAAGAGTCCTGACACCGCCGGGAAGGGCGGCTTGATGCGTGGATTGCCGCGGCGCCCTTCGAGCGAGTTCATGAGCGCCGTCTCCTCACCGCAGATGTACGCGCCGGCGCCCTTGTGCACGTAGACATGCACCGTCTTGCCGGTCCCCATCGCGTTGGTGCCGAGGATCCCGGCCGCGTAGGCCTCCTTGCAGGCGGCGTTCATCTTGTCGAGCGCTTCGGTGTACTCGCCGCGGATGTAGACGTAGGCCACTGCCGCGCCGATCGCGTAGGCGCCGATGGCGCATCCCTCGACGAGCGAGTGCGGGGTCCACCGCATGATCTCGCGGTCCTTGAAGGTGCCCGGCTCGGACTCGTCGGCGTTGCAGCACAGGTAGTGCGGCTTGCCGTCGCCCGGCTTCATGAAGCTCCACTTCACGCCGGTCGGGAAACCGGCGCCGCCACGGCCCCGCAGCCCGGATTCCTTGACGATGGCGACGATCTCGGCCGGCTCCATCCTGAGCGCCTTCTCCAGCGCGGCGTAGCCACCACGCTTGCGCCAGCCCTCGAGGCCGATGGCCTCCTGGACGCCGAAGTGCTGCGAGAGGACGAGCGTCTCGCGCTCGTGTGGCGTGTGCGGAAAGCCCATGTCAGTTGAGCGTGGCGAGGAGCTCGGGCACCGTGTCCGGCGTGACCGACTCGATGAACTTCTCGTTGATCATCAGCGGCGTGGTGAATCCGCACGCGCCAAGACATTCGACTTCGATCACCTGGTACCGCCCGTCGGGCGACTGCACCCCGAGCTCCTCGCACCCGGTGTGCTTGAGCAGGGCCTTCACCACGTCTTCGGCGCCGCACACGTTGCAGGGCGACGTCGTGCAGACCTGAATGAAGTGCTTCGCGACCGGATGCTGGTGGTACATCGTGTAGAACGAGACCACGCCCTTGACGTAGGCGGGGGTAAGGTCGAGCAGTTCGGCCACCTCGGCCATCGCCTCCGCGCTCACCCACCCGCGCTCCTCCTGCACCATCCACAGCGCCGGCAGGAGGACGGCCATCTTGGTGGGGTACCGCGTGAGCAGCTCATCGAGCTCTCGGCGGCGCGCGCCCGCGAAGACCGGCGAGTGCGGTACGTGCTCGTGCAGCCCGTGCGGCGCGTCGCCCGGGGCGCGGGTGTCGCCCATCTCCTTCTTGGTGGTGCTCATCGGCCCGTTGCTCATCGGTCGATCTCTCCCCGATACGAGGTCGCGCGCTCCCGATGCGCTACGCTCATCGGTCGATCTCTCCCATCACGATGTCGATCGAGGCGTTGATGGCGATCACGTCCGACAACAGGTGCCCCTCGACCATCTTCGGAATCGCCGCGAGGTTGATGAACGACGGAGGACGGATGCGCCACCGCACCGGCTTCGACGTTCCGTCGGAGACCATGTAATAACCCTTCTCGCCCTTGGGGCTCTCGACGGCGACGTACGCTTCGCCGATCGGGGGCCGCGGCCCCTCCATCACCTGCTTGAAGTGATGGATCATGCTCTCCATGTCGCTCGTCGCTTTCGACTTGGGCGGCAGGATCAGCCGGTGGTCATCGACGTTCACGGGGCCGTCCGGTAGACGCTCCAGCGCCTGCTCGAGGATGCGCACCGACTGGCGCATCTCCTCCATGCGCACCAGGTACCGATCGTACACGTCGCCCGCCTGTCCCACGGCGACGTCTAAGTCGAACGTCTCGTAGTCGAGGTACGGGAAGTCCTTGCGGACATCGTACGCCACCCCGCTGGCACGAAGCATCGGACCGGAGAGGCCATAGTTGACCGCCTCCTCCGCCGACATCGCGCCCAGACCGACCGTGCGGCCGACCCAGATCGCGTTCTTCGTCAGCATTGTGCTGCATTCCTCGAGCACCTTCGGGAAGGTGCGCACGAAATTGTCGAGGTCGTCCGTCCAGCCATCGGGGATGTCGGCGCCCATGCCGCCCACGCGCGTGAGCGTGGTGGTCAGCCGCGCCCCGATCCAGCTCTCGAGCATCGTGTACACACGCTCACGCTGCTGAAAGATCCAGAGAAACGGGGTGAAGGCGCCGATGTCGATGCAGAAGGTGCCGAGCCAGACGCAATGCGAGATGATGCGACTCAGCTCCATCGCGATGACTCGCAGAACCGTGCAGCGCGGCGTGATCTCCACGCCGAAGAGGCGCTCCGCGCCGAGCACGAAGGCGACGTTGTTGCCCGGACTGTTGAGGTAGTCCTCCCGATCGGTCCACGGGATGATCTGGTTGTACTGCCGGTACTCGCCGATCTTCTCGAAGCCGCAGTGCAGGTAGCCGATGTGCGGGATGCAGCGGACGACCGTCTCACCATCCAGCTCGAGCACGAGGCGGAGCACGCCGTGCGTCGCCGGGTGCTGCGGCCCGAGGTTGATGAGCATGTGCTCGCCCTCGAGGTCCGGCTCGACGGCGGGCGGTGCGGTGAGCGGCACGACGTTTCCCGCCTGGTCGGTTGCCAAGGGCACGCGCTGCGGTCGCCCCTGGCGATCGAGCCCCGTGGTCGATAGCTCGACTTCGATGGTGCGCTTCGTGGTCGCCATCGCCTACTCCCCGACCCGCTCGCCGCCGCCAAGGCGCTGGCGCATGTCGGTCGGAAGCTCATGAAAGGCCTCGGCGACCGACAGCTCTTCCATGCTATACCTGGCTTCGGGGTTCTGGGCGAGCGCCTGCCGCAGCTGCTCGGAGCGGCTGAACCGTCCACGGAGCGGGAAGTCCTTTCGGAGCGGATACCCTTCCTTGTACTGCTCCCACATCAGGATGCGGCGCAGATCGGGATGCCCGTCGAAGCGAATCCCGAACATGTCGTAACACTCGCGCTCGAGCCAGTCGACACTCTTGTGGATATCGTACACGCTCGGCACCACGAGCGGCTGCCCCTTCGGGAGGAGCGCTTTGAGTCGGAGAAAGCGTCGATAGGGCAGCGAGCGCAGATGCCAGACGACCTCGATCGGGCGCTCCATGTCGCGGAATTCGACGGCGGTGAGGTCGGCGCAGAAGTCGTAGCGCTGCGAGGGGTCGTCGTGCAACCAGCGCACGATCTCGTTTACCCGCGCGCGATCGACGACGATCGACGTCTCGCCCCAAACGACGTCAACCCGTTGCACGCCGCTGCCGAACCGCGCTCGCAGCGCGTCGGCGCTCGGATTCGCGGCGCCATCATGATATGGAACGTTGCGGGGTGTCGTGGGCGCTGGGGCGTTCGGGCCGAGCGCGTGGCCGGCAAGCACGGGCAGGAAGCTCGCGCTCACAACCCGGACCGCGTCTGATGGATGCTGTTGCCGAACGGCTCGGAGAGCTCGTCGATCAGCGGTGGCGGGATGTACAGCCTGCTCGTCGGGTCGGGCTCCATCTCGTTGCGCAGCGATTTGTCCGCCATGCGCTCGCGCATGACTTTCTGCTGGAGCATCATGATGCCGAACATCAGGCTCTCGGGCCGTGGTGGGCATCCGGGAACGTAGACGTCGACGGGGATGATGGTATCGATCCCCTGCACCACCGCGTAGTTGTCGAACATCCCGCCGGTCGAGGCGCAGGCGCCCATCGAGATGCACCACTTGGGCTGGGGCATCTGCTGCCAGATGCGCCGGATGACCGGTGCCAGCTTGAAGGGGACGCGCCCGGCGCAGATCAGCACGTCCGCCTGCCGTGGGGAGAAGCTCATGCGCTCCATACCGAAGCGCGCCAGATCGAATTTGCTCGCCGCCGTGGCCATGAACTCGATCGCGCAGCACGCCGTGCCGAAGGGCATCGGCCACAACGAATTGGCGCGCCCCCAGTTGACGAGGAAATCGAGCTTGGTCGTGACCCAGCTCTCCTGCGCGGACGGGTTGAGCGAGACCCCCGTCCCCACGGCACGGTTGTCTAGTCCCATTGCAACGCTCCCTTCTTCCAGACGTAGATGAAGCCGACGAGGAGGATCGCGATGAACACGAGCATCTCGTAGAGGCCGAAGAGCGAGATCTGACCGGACGGGCAGGCGCCGGCCACGAGGTCCACGCCGCACGAAAGGCGCCGAAAGTGAGCGCCCCACGGGATCATGAACACCGTCTCGATGTCGAAGATGATGAACAGCACTGCGACCATGTAGAACTTCACGGAGAAGCGCTCGCGCGCGTCGCCGAGTACCGGCTTGCCGGACTCGTATGGCGTCTGCTTCTCCGCGGTCGGCCGCGGCCGCAGGGTCAGGTGGGAGATGAGGAGGATCAGCGCCGCATTCGTGACGACGAATCCCACGAGCAACAGGACCGGCAGGTACGTGCGTTCCATAGTCTCCGCACTTCGTGAAATCTTTCACTAAGTCGCAGCGCATCAACTTACCCAGCGCGTCGAAGCAGTGTCAACGGCGTTCAGATCGCGTGGCGCATCATGCAGACCATGGGTACCTTTCGCGCCGATTTCCCGGCCGCGACGCCTCGCGCCGGCGATGGCGACCTCGGCCTCCCCTTCTTCCGACAGGCGAATGAGCATCATGTCCGACCGCTGGATTACCCGCATGGCGAGGGAGCACGGCATGATCGAGCCCTTCGAGGACCGGCAGGTCCGGGAGGGCGTGATCTCCTACGGGGTGAGCTCCTACGGGTACGACATGCGCGTCGCCCGAGAGTTCAGGATCTTCACCAACGTCCTCAACTCCATCGTGGACCCGAAGGACTTCCAGAGCAGCTGCTTCGTCGAGTTCGAAGGGGACGTGTGCATCGTGCCCCCCAACAGCTTTGCCCTGGCGCGGTCGGTGGAGTACTTCCGCATCCCGCGCAACGTCCTGACCATCACGGTCGGCAAGTCGACCTATGCCCGATGCGGAATCATCACCAACGTCACCCCCTTCGAGCCGGAATGGGAAGGATACGTGACGCTCGAGATCTCGAACACGACCCCCCTGCCGGCGAAGATCTACGCCAACGAGGGGATCGCACAGGTGCTGTTCTTCGAGGGGAAGGAGGAGCCCGAGGTGTCGTACCGGGACAAGAAGGGGAAGTACCAGGGGCAGCAGGGGGTCACGCTGCCCCGGCTGTGACGCGACTCAGAATCCCGCCACGTTGACGCATCCCTTGGGCTGGGGCGTGCGCTGATTGCACTCGTCCACCGGAATGGGAACCACCGCGAAGATCCTGTGAGACGGAAGCGTCTTCTCGAGGGTGGCCAGGCGCCCATACCGCCGCAGGTCCACCCACCGGTGTCCGTACTCGTCGAACAGCGAGTACCGGCGATTGTAGAGGATCTCGTCCACAAGGTCGGCCAAGTAGCTCGGGCCCAGGGGCGCCAGCCCGCCGGAGTTGACACGAATGAAGTCAAGATCCTGGATTGCCAACGCGCGATTACCAAGTCCATTGTACGCCTCCGCCCGCAGCAGGATCAACTCCTCGTTCTTGATGATGGGTACCGGCGCCACGCTGCTCGCGTAGAGCGTGATCTTCACGTTGGAGCTGACGCCCTGCGTGGTGACGTTGACGCTCGTGACCTGCGCCTTGCTGGACGCGCGCGCGTCGACGGACCCGTCGACCTTCCGTTGGGCGTCGGTCAAGAAGCTGGGCACCGCCACGAGCGCGCGCGGGGCGGCGTCAAATAACGGATTCACGGCGTCGCCGGAGGTCGTGGAGTAGACGTGATACGCGCCGGCGCCGAGCGCCGCGGCACTTCCGCTCGACGTGCTGAGGAACGACTGAGCGAGATCCACCAGCGCCTCCGCCCAGGCGCCGCGGTAGACGTCCACCCGTGACTTGAGCGCCCGATTCACCCGGAGGAAGGTCGCCGGCGTATTGAAGCCGGTGAAGCCCGAGTGGAGCACGAAGGGAAACGCCGCTCCCCCCGCCGCGAGATCGTTCCTGGCCTCGTCGAACAGGGCGGCGGCCCGCTTGTACCCGCTGTCGCGGCTGACGAAGGAGCCGAGCTCGGTGGGATTCGCGGGCACGTCCACCACGATGCCAAAGGTGTCGCGCACACGCAGCTGGTTGACGTACTCCTGCGCGATGATCGTCTTCACGAAGCCGCGTGTCGCCGCCTTCTGCGCGGGGGAATAGTCCGGCACCTTCTCGAGCGCCTCAAGTACCGTGGCGGCGGTTCGAATGTCCCGATAGGCGGCCGTCCATCCCACATCGGCCACGAATCCCCCCGGCTCCAGCGGCCCCACGAGGTAGCCCAACACGTTTCGCGGCTCCGCCTGGTCGAGGTTGTAGACCTCGCGGCCGAGAATGCCGAGTCCGGTCGCATAGGCGGGTACGCCGGCGCGAAGTCCGACGAGCAGGCCGTCGACGGTCGTGTTCACCGTCGCCGCATTGGGACTGTTGAGCAAACCCTCGATGTTGGGCGTGTTGAAGTTCGGCACCGTCGACTCCTTGCAGGCGCCGAGCGCGACGAGCAGCGCGGTCGATACGGTCAGGGTTGCCGCCCGCCGACGGCTGGAGAGAGAACGCATGGTCAGAAATCCACCGAGAAGTTGAGCCAATAGGACTTGCTGGCGGGGTAGGCCGCGAGCTCGCGATTGCGCTGCACAGCGTCCGGCACGTTGCCCGCGCCGAAGTTCTGCGCCTCCGGATCACCGCCGCGGAAGTTCGTCCACCAGACGAGGTTGCGGCCGCTGACCGAGAGCTTCGCGCCGTTGACGCGCGAGGTCAACGACCGGAGATAGCGGACGGGCACGTTCCAGCTGAACGTGACTTCGCGCAGCTTCGTGTAGGTGGCGTCCTGATAGTAGATTCGTGTGACCTGCAGGTAGCTGCTCCGCCGGACCTCGCCGATCTTGCGGCCGTCGCTCGTCAGCTCGTCGTAGTCGCGCGAGTTCTGTCCGAGATCGTAATGGCGCCAGGTGCCGTTGGCCAGCAGACCGCCCTCCTGATGATCGAGCAGCGCGTAGAGCGACACCGCGCCGAACCGGACTTCGTTCGACCACCCCGCGTTCCACGAGGGGTTGCCGTCGCCGATCACAACGGGCACGACGACCTTGCCGCCCGGCTGTGGCAGGGTGTCGTTGCCGATCACCTGCGTGGCGGACTTGCCCTCCTCGATCTTGACCGCCCCCGTCTGCGGGGTGCCGAGGAGAAAGGCCGGTACGGGCAGGCTCGTGATGAGGCTGCGATTCATGCCGTAGTTCACGCGCGTGTTCCAGCCGTACCGCTCAGTCTGGACGGGGAAGCCGCCCAGCGCGACTTCGAGGCCGCGCACCCGCATTGCGGCGCCATTCGACACTTCGGCGCTGTAGCCGGTGGACGGCGCCAGCGTGCGAATGATGAGCAGGTCCGAGATGTTGCGCTGGAACCCGGTGACCTCGAGATTGGCGCGGCTGCCGAACAGCGCGGCATCGATGCCGCCCTCGACCTCCCGCTGCCGCTCGGGTCGGATGTCCGCCGCCGCCCGCGTCGTGCCGACCCGGAACGCGCCGAGGCCGCCGATGCTCGAGAGATCGAGGCCGGTGAACTTCTGCCCGTAGA
>JBBQYZ010000072.1:0-9402 GCA_038208205.1 Gemmatimonadales bacterium
CGGCGCCGAGCGACACGATCGCGATGATCAGTGCGTACTCGACGAGCGTCTGGCCCGACTCCTCGTCTCGTGCGCGGAACCAGACGTTCTGGGCCCGCACGACGAGTGAATTCATGGCATTGACCATGGGTTGAATCCTCCCTGTCTCGACTCTCTCCCGACCCCGCGCCATCCGTGACGCGAAGCACCTCACCACAGTGCGCGGGAACGCGGCGAACCTCAACTGGACGGCGGGCTAGCATTTCGCAGGACCTTCAGCACAGAAGCGCGGTGGACCCCGCGACGGCAGGGAATGCAGGGCGGAGCGGACGGGGGTGCAAGCACCCCCGTCCGCTCCCGCGAGCGCGTCGGCGCGCGACCTACGCGGTCGACCGCGCGGGCCTACGACGCAACGTCGTTGAGCTGGTTCCCCGTGGTGCTGAACAGGCCCTGGATCCGGCCGCTGAGGAAGCCGAGTGCCAGGACGGCGCCGAGCGACACGATCGCGATGATCAGTGCGTACTCGACGAGCGTCTGGCCCGACTCCTCGTCGCGAGCGCGGAACCAGAGGTTCTGCAGCCGAGCGGCTGCGTAGTTCAGAGCGTCGAACATCTTCACCTACCCCTCTACTAGACCGTCTCCCCACGCGCGTGATGCACGCACTGGAAGCGTGCGTCAACGGTCCAGCGAGATCAACTAGACCAACGGCCAGGTTCGTCTGGGCCGAGTGCGGGTACTGGCTCAGCCCTGCGGGCGTTCGATGGCGATCGTCGCGTTGTCCTCGTAGAGCACACGGGAGCCGGGCTCGGCACGCAGCGCCTTGATCTGCGACTGCGAGTTTGCTCGGTCGAGTACGACGATCCGGACACCCCCGAGAGCGGTCCGCCAGTCGGGCTTCATCGACTTGAAGTGCCGAATCGCGGTGATCTCGCGGCCGTTCAGCAACTCGAAGCGGACGTCGAACGTGATGCGGCCCCGTAGCGACGGCTCCTGCCAGACGAGCCAGTCGCCGTGCGTATCGCCCGGGTAGATCGTGGCGTTGGCCGGAAGCGCATGCGCGGTCGTAGCGACGACGTGCGCTGCGGGTGGCGGCCAGAGCCGCGCGTACCAGCTGTCTCCGCGCGGGACGAGCACGCCGAGCGTCACGACGAGGAGTGCGACGAAGGCGGTCGAGAGAACGAGCCCGAGCCGGCGCCGGATGGCGGACTCCTTCGTGCCGAGGACGCCGTCGAGCGCGACCGGCAGCAGCACCACGACGGCGAGCGAGAACCAGACGATCCCGCGCCCGCTGCGCAGCGCCCCGACGAGCGTGAGGGCGATCACGCCGATGTCGTACACCGCCAGCCGGCGGCGCTTCCAGATGGTCAGCGCAACAGTCGCGGCGGCAACGGCGAAGAACACGAGCAGGTAGCCGTTCGGCTTTGGCGCCTGCCACTCCACGATCACCTTCGTCGCCGGGCTGTCGAGGAACAGCAGGCGGTAGTAGCCGATCAAGTGGTACGAGTACGGTGAGGCGAGGACGCAGATCCAGGGCGCGACGAGGAGGAGCGCGGAGCGCCACCACACCGCCGTTGTCGGCCGTCGCAGCACGAGCTCACCGAGGCCGAGCAGCCCGGCTATGGCCACGAGCGCGGCACCGAGGGTGACCGAGCCGTGCACGTTCGCCCACAGGATCAGTATCGGGAAGACGAGGAGGGTGCGGCGCCGCTCCAGACGGACGTCGGAGCTGATCAGCGCGAGCGTCCAGACGAAGAGCGGCAGTCCGATGGCCTGCGCCCGCAGCTGCCACGACCACGGCGCGACGAAGACGCAGATCGCGACGAGCAGCAACGTGCTCCGGGGTGTCGCGCCGCGTAGCCTCGCGGCTGCGACAGCCGCCCCGAACGCGAGCGTGACGAGCGAGACATGGAAGAGCACCGCCAGGCGGAGTCCGCCAAGCCGGTCGGCGCCGTAGAAGAGGAGCTGTGCGAGCCACTGCTGGTCGGTCCAGGTCCGTCCGAGTGGCCACGTCGTGAGCGTCTCGTGCGCGGGCAAGCCGTGCTGGGCGATCTCGCGACCTGCGAGGAGCGTCATCCAGCTGTCCGAGACGAAGAGCTCGGGCGCAAGGCCGATCATCACCGTCCCGAGTAGCGCGATGAAGGTCACGAGCAGGCTGTTCCGGGCGAGCCAGTCCGAGACGGCGCGCGCCGTCGTCGCCCGGGCCGTAGGGAGCCTCTCGGCGTGAGCGGTCACGATGTTTGCCTCCTGGCGCGTGGGCGCGCGCCGTACCTGCGGGCGTGCTCGTCCGCCGCTGTACCGTGCATCATCCCAGTGTTGTCGGCAGTTCGAGGATCGGCAACAGGTCGACGGTATAGGCCGAACAGGACGCGGAGGGGCAGACACCTGCGGTTCGATCGCGCATGCTCTTGTCTATGGAAGGGGTCGGCCGCGCCGTGGAGCTCGAGGTGAACCCGGCCGTGCCGTCGAGTCGCGCGACGGTCAGCGCGACGCGAGGTGGCGCGCAACTCGCCGCTGCAACGGTCGTCTCGCTCGTCGCGAACTACGTCTTCCTGCTCGGCGCCGGCCGTCTCCTCGGCAGCCGCGACTACAGCACCCTCGCCGCGTTGACCGGTGTTCTCACCGTCGTGCTCCTGCCAAGCGGCGCGCTGCAGATGGCCGTTTCCCGGGAGGTCTCGCGGCATGAGGCGCTCGGGGAAGAGCGCGAGGCGGCCGCGTTCGTGCGGGCTCTCATGCTGCTCGGGCTGAAGGTCACGGTGCCGCTCGTGGCGGTCGCCTTCGCGCTGATCGTGCCTCTTCGTCACGTGCTGAACATCGACTCGAGCGGCGCCGTCGGGCTCGCGTTCGTCAGCCTCGCCTTCGCGCTCGTCACCCCGATCGCATTCGGTGTGCTGCAGGGGTACCAGCGGTTCCGGACCCTCGCCTGGGCGTCGGCAGCGCCGATGATCGTCAGGCTCGGCGTACTGCTCACACTCGCGGTCGTCGGGTTCAGGCTCTACGGCGCGATCGTCGCCCTTGCCGCGAGCGCGGTAGCCGGTGGCGCGATCGGGCTCGTGGCGATCCGCGACCGGAGGCCGGCGACCCTGCGTCTACCCGCCCCGTCGCTCCGCCCGTTCCTGCGCTATCTCGGGCCGGTCGCGGTGGGTCTTTTCGCGATCAGCCTGCTGACGAACGCGGACATCCTGATCGTGAAGGCGCGCTTCCCGGCACACGACGCGGGCGTATACGCGGCCGCCTCGGCCTTCGCCCGCGTTGCGTTCTTCCTCCCCGCGACGATCCTCGCCGTGCTTTTCCCGCGCACCGCCGCCCGTGTGGCGCGCGGAGAGTCGGCCGACGACATCCTCGGCCGCTCGCTGATCGTGACGGTCGGTTTCTGCGGACTGCTCACCGCCGGCTACGCGCTCGTCGGCGGGCCGCTCGTACGCACGACGTTCGGCGCCCAGTTCGCCCCGGCCGGGGATCTGCTCGTCCTCTTCAGCGTCGTGATGGGCCTGTTCTCGCTCGTCAACGTCTTCGTCGGCTACCACCTCTCGCGCGGCGACAACCGCTACGCCTGGATCGTCGCGGCGGGGGTAGCTGCGCAGCTCGCCCTGCTCGCGACGGTACCGGGGAGCCTGCGCGGCGTCCTCTGGATCGACGTCGCAGTCGGCGCGGTACTCCTGATGGCGCACGAGCTCGTGATGGGCAGCAGCGTCACCGCGCTCGGCTCCGGCTTGCGCCGCTTCGACCTCGGAGCCATGGTCCGCCGTGCGCTGGCGGCGGTGTCGCGCGCCCGGTACGGCCTGCTCGAGGCGGGGATCGTCGCCGCGGGCTACGCCCTCGTCACCGTCGCCCTTACCTGGCCGCTCGCATTCCACATGGGCACTCGCGTGCCCGGCACGCTGCCGAACGACGGCCTCGGGGGCGCGGCGTGGTTCTGGCAGCTCCACCAGGAAGGCGGTTACCACCTGCTCGGCGTCAGCCACCACACGCTGACCGGCGCCCCGCTCGGCTGGGATCAGGGGAATGCGCTCAACTTCCAGTGGCTCCTCCCCGACTATCCCGGCTACATCGTCGGCGGGTGGTTCAGCGGCGTTGCGGCGCTCAACTTCGTCACGCTCTCCGGCTTCGCGCTCTCGGGGGCGGCGATGTACCTCCTCGTCCGCCGGCTCGGCTGCGGCCGGCTCGTCTCCAGTTGGGCAGGCGTTGTGTACATCGCGTTCCCGTGGCACTTCGAGCGCGCGCTAGCCGGCCACGTGACGCTCGTGCACCTCGAGGTCTTCCCGCTGTTCCTCCTGGCGGCGATCGCGTGGGTCCGGCGACCGACGGAGGGGCGGGCGCTCCTCGTGTGGCTGGTGGTCGTCTCGGCCTGGCTGACCTCGGGGTACTTCGGGACGATGTTGTTACTCGCGCTCGTCGGCGTGTCGGCGGTCGGGCTGTGGGTGCACAGGCGCAGCTCCGGCACGGTGCCGGCGGTGCGGAAGGCAACGATCCTGTGGGGAGGCGCGCTAGTCGCCTCCGGTGCGTTCGCCGCGGTCGCCCTGCTCGCCGGTGGCTCCACGGGGATCTCGATCGGGCGGGCCGCGGGCAACATCGGCTTTTACGGGGCGCACCTGCGGAGTTACCTCCCAGATCCGCTGAACGGCGTCGCCGGCCCGATCGCGCAGCGTCTCGACGGTCGGCTGGTGAAGGACTTCGGAGCTGAGACGAGACTCTTCCCCGGGGTGCTTACGATCCTGCTCGCGCTGGTCTGGGTCGTCGCCGTGCGGCGGCGGCGCGCCTCGGCCCGCGCCCCGTTCGTTACCGGGACGCTTGTCGCCGTAGTGCTCGTTGCCGTGGCTTTCGCCGCACCCGACCCGACCAGCGTTTTCGGGTTGCACGTGCACCCGATGCCGTCATTTCTCACGCTGAAGCTGGTGCCGGCATTCCGCGTCCCTAGCCGGCTCGCCGCGCTGCTCCTCACCGCGCTCGTCCCTCTCGCCGCGCTCGGGCTCTCGTGGCTCGTCACGTCCGGGACCCGCCGTTTCGGTCCGTACGGCGGGCGAGCAGCGTCGCTCGCGGTCGTTGGAGCTGCGACGGCGTTCAGCGTCGTCGAGCTCGCGATCCTGCCGTTCCCTACGACCGGCGTGGGCGGTGTCGCACCTGTGTACGCGGAGGTCGGGCGGACGCCGGTGGGGGTTCTCGCCGAGTACCCGCTCGAGAACCCCGGTTACACGATGAACAGCGCGTACCTCTTCGGGCAGCTGACCCACCATCGGCCGCTGCTGAACGGCGCGGCAGTCGGGACCCCGCCGGACGCGTTGCGGCGAATGCTCGTCGACCCGAGCGCCCCGGGAACCGCCCCCGGGCTCGCGTTCCTCGGCGTGACGGCGATCGTCACCCGTCCGACGACCTTCCAGTGGCAGGAGATCCCGGTGAGTACCCCGGACCGGGCCTCCTACGGACCCGGCTACGCGCTCGCTGCCAGTGTCGGGAACGGCGTGCGGGTCTGGCGCCTGTCCGCCCAGGCTGCGCCGGCGGTCGCGGCGTATGCGGCGGCTGACGTCGCCGAGCCGCTCGCGCCGACCCGCGACGGCTTCGTCGGCTACGTACTGAACGGACGGCTTGCGCACCTCGAGATCTACGCAAAGAACGCTTCGTCCGCGGTTCTGCACGTCGCGGTCCAGACGTCGTCCGGCCGGGCCGCGCTCCGGATCTCCGGGCAGGATGGAGCCCGTGTCTTCGCGTTCCGGGGCCGCAGGTCACTCGAGGTTCCCCTGTCGGTGCCACGAGGAAGGTCCGTCCTGACGCTCAGCGTGCTCCCGCCAGGGACGAACGGCGCGACCGCCGACTGGACGCACGTCTCGCTCTCGACCGCCTGGTTCGTCGCCGGCAGGCCTCACGACGGGAACGTCGCGTTCCGGCCCACCGTCGTCTCGCGTGATCCGGGGCTTCGATGAGCCGCGGCGATTCGTCCGGGCCACTCGCCGTGGCGGTGATCGGCGTCGGGCAGATGGGCGCCCGCCATGTCGCCGTGCTCGAGCGGATGGACCGCGTGGAGCTGCTCGCGATCGCCGACCCCGACCCGCAGGCCAGGCGGCGCGCGCGCGGCGGGGCGAGCGGTGCGCGCGAGTACGACGACTGGCACCTGCTGGTCGACGAGCTCGGCGCCGAGCTCGACGCTGTCTGCGTCGTCGTCCCGTCCGTGCTGCACGAAGAGGTCGCGTTGACCGCGCTCGCGGCGGGCCTGCACGTGCTCGTCGAGAAACCGATTGCGACGACCCTGGACGCCGCGGAGCGCATGCGCGTCGCGGCCGTCGATGCAGATCGGAAGCTGATGATCGGCCACGTCGAGCGCTTCAACCCGGCGGTGGGCAAGGTGCGCGACCTCGTCGCCGAAGGGCGGCTCGGGCGGGTGTACCGGGCGCACGCGACGCGGGTGGGCCCCTTCCCGGCGCGGATCGGCGACACGGGTGTCGCCATCGATCTCGCCTCGCACGACATCGACGTGATGCAGCACGTTCTCGGCCGGGAATTGCAAGAGGTCTACGCCCACGGCGGCAGCTTCCTCCACGCGACGCACGAAGACCTGGTCACCTGCCTGATGCGCTTCGAAGGCGGCACCCTGGGTTTACTCGACGCGAACTGGCTCAGCCCCGAAAAGCAGCGCGAGCTAGTCCTTCTCGGCGAGAGCGGGATGATCCGCGCCAGCTACCTGACCCAGGACGTGTGGTTCCTCGAGTCAACCGAGGTGCCGGGCCCGCGCGAGTGGGACGAGCTGGCGCTGATCCGCGGCGACGCCGAGGGGAGCGCGGTCCGCTTTGCCCTCCGGAAGGTGGAGCCGCTGCGGGCGGAGCTGGAGGCGTTCGTCGACTGCATCGTCGACGACACGCACGAGCCCGTCGATGGCGCCGACGGCACCCGGGCGCTCGCCGTCGCGCTCGCGGTGCAGGAGTCCGTGCAGACCGGCCGGATCGTCCGGTTCGAGCACGAGGCGACCGCCATCCCCGCGCGTCGCGCCAGCGATGTCGCCTGATCTCGATATCGAGAAATACGCCGCGAGGCACCATCAGTTCCTCACGGACTGGCTGCCGCCTCTCCTGGAGAGAATCGCGGTGCCGGGTCGGATAGTCGACCTCGGCTGCGGCGACGGCGCCACAATCTGGGCACTGCACCGGCGTGGGCTACTCGGAGACATCACCTGGGCGGTCGACCTGTCGAGCACGCGGGTCGAGGCGGCAATCTCGGTTGCACCGGGCGTCATCGGCGTCGTGGCTGACGCGGCGTCGGTTCCTCTGGAGGACGGGTGCGCGGACGGGGTCGTGTGCTCGCAGGTCGTGGAGCATGTGAGCGACGAGCAGGCGCTCGCGGCCGAGATAGCGAGACTGCTGCGGCCGGGCGGCTGGTGGTACGTGGGAACCGTCCTGCGCGGCCCACGCGCCTGGTGGATCTACAAGGTCGATGGTGTTCGTCGCCTTGACCCTACGCACGAGCGCGAGTACGAGAATATGCGCGAGCTTCGGGCCGCGCTCGACACGCCTGGGCTCGTCCTCGACACGGTCGTGTCGACACCACTTCGCTTCCCGGTCTCCGACCTCGTCATCCGTGCGGCGGGGAGAGGGCGCCAGATCTCGCGCGCCTACGAGCGTCTTCCGCAGAGCATCAGGCGTGTGCGGGTTCGCGTTCCCGGCTATCACCTCCTCGAGGCTGCGGGCACGAAGAGCGCGTAGTACCCGATTGCGCGACGCGCTCGTCTCACGCGGTTGGAGGGATCGGTGCGAGTGACCCCTTCGCGATCACGCTTGCGGGTCCTAGACGTCGCCGGTCGGGCGTGATGAGAACTGCCACGAGAACGACGAGAAGCACGTTGCGCGTTAGAAGCGCCCATGATGCCAACGGGTCGAACGTGCGGACGAGGTCGAGGTAGCGGAAGGGCAGCCACACGACCGTCAGACCCACCGCAGCCGCGAGGAGCGTCGAGGCCGCGATGCCACGACGGCCCTTGACAAGGAGCACGAGCGGGAGCAGCCAGAGCAGGAATTGCGGTGAGAGCACCTTCCCGAATGCAACGAACGCGCAGACTGCGGCTGCGCTGAAGACCACGAGGCGCTCGGGGCTCGCGTTCCCCCGAGCAAAGACAAGCCAGATGGTGAGGAGAGCCGCGCACTGAATGATCGTCAGGACGATCGCAGCGGACGTGGCGCCCGCTCCGGTCAGGTTGTATGAGCCATGGCTGAACTCCCAACCGAGATCCACGCCCGCGACATGATGCAGGCCGATCAGCAACGACGCGCCTAGACTTTCGATCTGGAGCGGCCGGCTCAACTGCGCCGAAACACTCGCCCACACACCCCGCGGTGCGACGACTAGGAACGGTAGAAACGGTAGCACTGATACCGCTAGGACGATCGCCGCGGTTATCGCCCCCTCACGCTTGCCTTTGCGACGTGAGGCAAAGACGATAAGCAGAGGGCCGAGGACTACGGGAAACAGCTTGGCAGCAACTCCAAGACCCAGTGACACGCCCGCAAGACGCGTTCTTCCCGAGACCGCGGCGGCAAGCGCTGCTACGACCAGCAGGGCAGGCCAGAAGTCAAACCGCGTCAGCGACAAGACTCCGAGGGGAATCGCGGCAAGAAGCGGTGTGTACAGTCCGTACGCGCGCTGGACGGCGGTCGCTCCGCCAAGCCGACCGAGCAACCGCAGGCCGAGCAGGAGCACCCCGATCTCACAACCGACCATTAACAGAGCGAAGACGGCCCGGTACCCATCCCGTCCGCTCGTCAGCAGTGCCGGCACAACGAAGGCCGGCAGCGCGAGCGGGGGGTACTCCAACCGGAAGTCCCGAAAGGGCACCTTGCCTGCCGCGACCGCCTCACCGTAGCCGCGGTAGATGTCGACGTCGAACGTCGACACATCGTTCCGCCACAAGATCGCACCAACGGCCGAGACCACAACGACAACGAGCACAAGCCCGAAGACACGCGCTACCGGCCCGATCTCACGGATTGCCACGTCCTCGCGCGAAGGCGACGTCAGTTCAGCCACCGTGCATTGCTGCGTCTTGATCCCGCCGTCCACGACACGCATCGTCAGCTGTGCTGACCATCGCGTCAACAGCGGTAACCAAGGTGAGGGCGATAGCCATCGCCACCGTCAGGAGCTCGCGAAACCTCGCGCTTCCATGTCCCCGACGATGACGTCACCGGGGGAGTCGGGCGGGACGGCGTGAGCGCGCCGGTGGGACGCAGGGTCGGCGAGGAAGCCGCGCAGCGCCTTAGGGTCGAGTCCGGACAGGATGATGTTCTCGCCCAGGCCCTCCATCCACTCGGTGCGCCGGCGGTGGACGAGGCAGGGCCGATCGAGGTAGTAGCACTCCTGCTGGCTGCCGCCGCTGTCGGTGACGACGAACGCGCAGCGCCGTTCCAGTTGGACGAAGTCGAAGAAGCGCAGGCGCGGGATGCGGCG
>JBBQYZ010000073.1:0-9355 GCA_038208205.1 Gemmatimonadales bacterium
CGAACGCGACGTTCTGCTCCGCGGTCCGGTTCTCGAGCAGGCGAAAGTCCTGGAACACGATGCCGAGCTTGCGCCGCAGCCGCGCCACGTCGCGTGATGACGCGTCTTTCGAGCTCGTGCCGCTGACGCGCACCTCACCGAGCGTCGGCCGCTCTTCCATATACACCATCTTCAGGAGCGTGGTCTTGCCGGCACCGCGCGGCCCGGTCAGGAACAGGAACTCTCCCATGCCCCCGTGCAGCGTGACCCCGTGAAGAGCCGTGCCGGTGCGTGGATAGCTCTTCGTGACGTTGGCGAAGCGGATCATGCGAGCGTCGCGGCCGCCTCGAGCTCCTCAGCGTCCGCCTCGATGAGCTTCCAGCTCGAGCGCGCCGTGACGGTGTCGATCACCGCCTTGAGCAGCCCGATCAGGATGGGGCCGAGCAGGATGCCGGCGAGCCCGAAGGTGTACACCCCGGTGATCAGCGCGACGAACATCCAGTAGAAGTTCAGCACCTTGGACCGATCGGCGGCGATCTTCGGCCGCAGGTAGGTGGAGATGAACACTGTGTTCACGAGCGTGCCGATCGTCACCATCGCGAGCGCCGAACCCATGGCGTCGCGGAAGATGACGAGCCAGATCGCGACGGGGATGTACACGCTCCATGATCCCACGATGGGAAAGAATCCGATGATGAACGACAGCACGGCGAGCGCGCCGGCGAGCGGCACGCCGAACACGAGGTTCATCAACAGGATGATGAGGGACTTGAGGGTCTGCGTCAGCAGCGTCGAATAGATCGCGCCGTACAGCACCCCGCGCACGTTGGTCTCCAGTGCCCTTCGCAGCTCTTCGTACCGCGGCGGGATCTTGCTCGCGACGTAGCCACCGATCTTGTCCGCTTCCAGCAGGATGTAGAAGGCGGTGAAGAGGAAAAGGGTGGCCGAGATCGCGAAGCCGGCGAGCGCTTCGCGCAGCAGGAGCGGCAGGCGCGTCCCGTACGCGGTGGCGTTCGCGATGAATGTCCCGATCGCATCCGCGACTCGCGCGTTCTTGAAGAACGGCAGCCTATTCACGGCGAGGTCCACCTTGGCGGCGATCTCCGCCTGGTGGTTGCCCACGTACCTCACCACGTCCGACAGCTCGCTGTAGCTGTAGGCCAGTACCAGGAGGATCGGGAGGATTACCCCCAGCAGGGTCAAGATGGCCGACGCCGATCGGTTGTTCGTTCGTCGCAGCAGCCAGAGATGCATCGGCCGCAGGTAGAAGCCGATGATCAGGCCGAGGATTGCCGCGACCACGACCGCGCGCACCATCCAGAAGAACAGCGCCAGCACCACCGTGCCCAGCGTTCCGGTGATGAGGATACGCCGCACCTCCGGCAGGGTGAGGTCGCCAAGGCGGGAGCTGCCGCGGCGCTCGACCCGACGGCGCTCGGGAGGTGGTTCCATGAGGGACGTGATGATCGGACCAGACATCAGTGCAATGCGTGCTCGAGGTCGGCGATGAGATCGTCAGCGGATGCGATGCCGATTCTCAACCCTGAAGATCTGTCCGCAAGGCCCAGCCGGGCGCGCGTCGGACGAGAGGGAAACGGGAAGTGAGGCGGGCCTCGTTCACGTGAGAGTCTACACCGCCCGGATTGGATGCGTGTTGGACGAGCCGGCGCGTCGGGTGAAAACACTCTGTCGGCCGGACGCCGGCCGCCTCGATTTCCTGAATGCCGAACCCATCCATCCGATCGCGCGTGCCGACACAAGCCGCGCGCAACGGCAGTTCCAGACAGTGTACGCCCGGAGACTCCCCGCTGTTGACGCACCACACGGCGAATGGCATCGCGCATCCCTGTCGCCCGGCGGTGCGAGCTCGCGCCCCGCGTGTGTGGATACTCTGGCGTCCCCGGGACAATTGCAGGGAACGTGGGGACACGAACCCAGGGCCAGCGTCACGGGCGTGGTGGCGCGTTGCCCGTCAGGCGAAGTGCCCCCGGCGGGTGTGCGAATCCAGATCCGGCTTGACGACGCGCACGACTTCCGACGGAGATGCGCCCGCGATGTCGCGGAGCACCACGTCGCCGCGCTGCACGCTCTCGTCCACCAGTACCGTCGCCAACTCCTGCCGCCGGGGACCGTGGACCCACGCGAGCTCCCCGTCTATCAGCAGGCGCGCGTGCGCGTCCTCAGGCGCGAGGCGCACCTGCGGGCCGCGCTCCGCGTCGCTCGCGCGCGTGGCAATGAAGCCGGTCACGCGAAGAGGGCGGTTACGTGCGTCCCTAGACACGCGTACCCGCGAGCCCGCCGACCGCGACGTAGTCGTCTTCGAACCGCATCAGGAGCCGACGCCGGTGGAGCGTCTCGAGCACGCGTGCCGCGTCGTCATGTGCGCCGCCCATCGCCGTCGCGAGATCCGCCGGTGCGGTGCGCCCGAGCTCGTATACCGTCTCCCACGCCCGGCGCTCGCGGTCGTCGACGGTGCCGACGATGCGTGCGCCATCCGCCGTCTCGACTACGAGGGCGAGGCCGTGACGCTCGAGCACCGTCTCGATGGCGTCCCAGTGATCGTCCGTCACGCCACGGAACAGGAAGTACGCTTCCCGATCCTTCCGCTCGGCGGCCACGTTGCGCAAGAGCAGCTTGGCGACCACCTCGTCGGCGCAGGAGAAGTCGATCATGCCGACGTGTGAGAAGTCGATCACGGTGAGCGACCGCTCGCGTGCGTCGGCGAGCAGCGCCTCGATCTGCGTCCGCACGGCCGCGCCGGTGGGCCGTGTGACGAGGTTGGAATACAGCTCGCACGACAGCGTCTGGCGGAGCACGGAGCTCACGTCGATGTGCATCATGGGCGCGGGGCCCCGGCGACCCGCTCGGGTATGGTGACCTGAACCTGCGACCCCGGAAAGGGGGCCAGCTTCTCGAGCAGCGGCACGTCGTCGTCCCAGCTCGGAACGATCGCGATCTTCGCGGTGCCGCTCCGCACGCTCACCTTGCCATCCCAGCGACCAACGTATCGCCGCACCCCCGCAAGCCCCTGGCCACGACCCGGATCCCGGAACCGGCTTACCCCACGGATCACGGCTTCCTCCAGCGCCGCGGCATCGTCCCAGCGGTCGCTCCGTACCCGACCGGGCGCGCTCTCGAGCGACTCGCGGAAACCGCAGCCCGCGTCGCACACCGCGATCACCACCACCCGGCGATTGGCCAACCGCTTGCGCCACGTGTACGTCTGCACGCCGACCCAACCGCCTCGTCCTGCGTGCTCCACGATATTCTGACAGACCTCCGAGAGCGTCATCGCGAAGCCCACCGTGGCCTTCGCGTCGATGTTCAGCTCCTTGCTCAGGATCTGCTGCGCCTTCTGCTGGATGCGACCCACCACCTCGTGCACGTCCTCGCTCTTCACCACCGGGGTGATCTCCAGCAGCACGCCGGAGTCGCCGGCGCGCGCCTTTGGCACCGTGCCGTGCAGGTCGAACAGCTGCTCGGCGTGCTTGAAGAAGCCGGTGCGGGCCCAGTAGCTCGACGTCTCTTCCGCGTCCGGTGCCGCGAACGAGGGACGCTCCGCGCGCGCCTGGCCCAGGGCGAGCAGCGCCGTGAGGCCGTAGGGCGAGGCCCAGCGCGTGTGACGCGCGTCGACCAGCAGCTTCGCGTCCGGCGGCACGGCTGCCAACTGCTCCACCACCTGCTCGAACGTGTGGTCGTCCAGCGACGGGGGAACGGTGATGACGCTCGTCACGAGAGGCTGAGTTCTCCGCGCAGGTGGGCCGCGAGTCCGGTGGCGCCCCGGTGCCCGACGTTCCGGGCAGCGGCCAGTCCGGCCGTCGTCATCGCGTCCGACAACTTATCACCCGCGAGCATCCGAGAGAAATAGGTCGCACCCCAAACGTCACCGCACCCGGTCGGATCGCCTTGCCCCTTGACAATCTCCGCGGGCACCAGCGCAGTGCGCAGCGCGCCCAGCGCTCCGGTGCCGCCGCGTGGAGCGGTTGACAAGCCGCCGCGAGGCGGCAGATCACGAAGCGCGTCGAATCCCGGCGCGGCGACGTAGACCGCGCCCCGCTTCCCGAGCGTCACCAGCAGGCACGAGACGCCCGCGGCCAGCGCCGTCGCCGCGAGGCTCATCGAGTCCGGCGCCACCGTCGCCAGCTCGTCCTCGTTCATCTGGAGGAAGTCGAAGCATCCGCACCACTCGGCCACGTTGGGGATCGGGCGCGGCGTACGGAGCCCGTCGGGCTGCACCGCCATGACGAGCATGTGCAGGTCGCAGTGGATCGGCCCTTTGAAGTGCTGACGCAGCAACTGCGACGTCTCCAGGTCGAGCTCCCACCCGCTCAGGAAGTTGACGTAGAGGGCGTCGAGGCGGGCGTCGTCGAGCAGCGGCTTGAGCCCGAGCCAGCTCCACCCGGGAATGCCGCCGGTGAGTCGCTCGGTCCGACGCTCGTCGTCGACGTAGCGAAGCTCGACGCGATGCGCCGGGTACGGCACTTCGACCAGCGCCGCGTCCGGCGCCAGACGCCGGAGTGTGCGCATGAAGTCGCGGGCCCGCGCCGCGAGGTCGGTCCCCACCTTCATGATCGGCACGATCTCCCAGTCGTCGGGGAGCGAGGCATCGAGGGCGCTCAGGCTGTACGTGATGCCGCCCCACTCCTCCACCGGGACCGCGCGCGCATCGCGGCCATGGATCACGTCCCAGACGAAGCTTCCGATGACACCGACGCGCCGACGACGCAGCGGCGCCTCCGGCGCGGTCGTCCTCACACGCGGCCGAGCTGCTGCTGCTTGAAGCTCGCCACGGCGCCGACCACGCCCGCCGTTCCGGGCAGCTCGCCCGGAACGATGCGGGCCGCCCGTACTGCGGGGCTGAAGGCGCGACGACGAATCTCGGCGCGCAGAGGCACGAACAGCGCGTCGCCCGCGGCGGTCACGCCCCCGGCGATCACCACGGTGTCCGGATTGAAGATGTTGAGCAGGTTCGCGATGCCGGCGCCCAGATAGCGCGCCGTGTCGCGCACGATCTCGCTCGCCACCTGGTCGCCCTGGTGCGCGGCATCGTAGATCGTCTGCGCCGTGATTTCGTCGAGCCGCCCGTTCACCATGCCCGGGATCGCCGACTCGCCTTCCTCGCGCACCAGCACTTCCCTCGCACGAGTGGCGATCGCCGGTCCCGACGCGTAGGCCTCCAGGCACCCGTAGTTGCCGCATTTGCAGTGGCGCCCATTGAGGTCGATCGTCGTGTGCCCCACCTCCCCCGCCATGTCCGAGGCGCCGTGGTACAGCGCGCCGTCGAGGATCAGCCCTCCGCCGATGCCGGTGCCGATGGTCATGCCGATGACGTTTCGCCCGCCGCGGGCCGCGCCCTGCCACCACTCGCCGAAGGTCGCGCAGTTCGCGTCGTTGTCGAGGGTCGTGGGCAGGCCCACTCGCTCGTGGATCCGGTCGCGCAAGGGAAAGTCGCGCCAGCCCAGGTTGGGCGCGACGAGGACGATTCCCTTCTCCCGGTCGAGTGGACCCGGCGCGCCGACGCCCACGCCGATGAAGTCGCCGCGCTTCGCGCCCACCTCGCTCATCGTGTCGAGCATGACCGACTTCACGAGGCCGACGATCCGCTCGGCCACGCCTTCGTCACCCACCGAGGACCGTGTCTCGATGCTCCGCACCGCATGGCTCTGCGTGCCGTCGCTCGTCATCGCGCCTGCCACGATGTTCGTCCCACCAAGGTCGACGCCGATGATGTACTGCGCGCGTTGCGAAGCGGTCATGCGGGGACGTCCCGGTTGAGGAAGAGCGCGCGAGTCCGGTCGGCCACCGCCGCCGGCTCGAGCTCTCGCATGCAGCGATGATGCCCGAGCGGACAGCGCTCGGGCCCGTGGCGATCGCAAGGTCGACAGGGCAGGGCATCGAGGCCGACGACCGACGCCCGCGAGGCCAGCGGCCCGAACCCGAACTCCGGCACCGTCGGCCCGAACAGCGCGACCGTGGCCGTGCCCATCGCCGACGCGAGATGCATCGGCGCCGAGTCGTTCGTCACGAGCACGTCGCAGCGGCCGATCAGCTCCGCCGACGCCAGGAGCGAGAGATGGCCGGTCGTGTCCACTGCGCGGCGATTCGCTGCCGTGATCGCCGTCGCCAAGGGCCCGTCGGACGCGGCGCCGACCACCAGCACCCGGGCGTCGCCCGACAATAGCGCTGCCAGCTCGGGATAGTATGGCCACCGTTTCGTGCCCCACACGCTGCCGGGAGCGAGTGCGACGAGGCGCTCGTCCGGGCCCACGCCGGCCTCGCGCAGCAGGGCGTCCACCACGATGCGCTCCGCGTCGCTCGGGGCGAGCGACGGACGGAGCTCGTCGACGGTCGGCTCGCGGCCGTTGGGGCGAGAGAGGGTGAGCAGCCGCGCGGCGTGATGCAGGTCGTCCCGGTACGGCACGCGCTTCGTGTACAGCAGGCTCCCGGCCGAGGAGGTGAAACCGATGCGCGACGGGATGCCGGCCATCCACGCGAGCACCGCGCTGCGCCAGGAGCCCTGCGCCAGGAACGCCACGTCGTAATGCTCGGCTCGCAGGCGCTGCGCCATCCGCCACAGCCCTCCGAGACCGCTGTCGGCGCCTCGCTTGTCGTACGGGATCACGGAGCGTACCGCCGGATGATTCGCCAGGAGTCCCGCCGCCACCGGCGTGGTCACGACGTCCACCGGTCCGCGGTTGGCCAGCTGCGCGAGCAACGGCGTGGTGAGGACGGTGTCCCCGAGAAACGACGTCTGGACGACGAGGGAGGCGGACACGAACGCGCTCCCTGCTAGTCGACCTGGAGGACGGCGAGAAACGCCTCCTGCGGGATCTCGACCGATCCGACCTGCTTCATCCGCTTCTTCCCCTCCTTCTGCTTCTCCAGGAGCTTGCGCTTGCGACTGATGTCGCCGCCATAACACTTCGCGAGCACGTCCTTGCGCACTGCCTTCACCGTCTGGCGCGCGATCACCTTCGTGCCGATCGCCGCCTGGATCACGACCTCGAAGAGCTGCCGCGGGATCAACTCCTTCAGCTTGTCCGCGATCTTGCGACCCCAATCGTAGGCCTTGTCGGTGTGGCAGATGACGCTGAACGCATCGATCGCCTCGCCATTGATCAGCATGTCGAGTCGCACAAGGTCACTCGTCCGATACTCCAGCATCTCATAGTCCAGCGACGCGTAGCCGCGGCTGATCGACTTGAGCCGGTCGAAGAAGTCCAGGATGATCTCGCCGAGCGGGAACTCCCAGTCGAACTCGACTCGCTGCTGGTCGAGGTACGTCATGTTCTTGTAGACGCCCCGTCGCTCGTTGCCGAGCGTCATGATCGGGCCGATGTAGTCCGCGGGCGCCATGATGCGCGCCTTCACGTATGGCTCCTCGATGTGATCGACGACCGCGCTGTTGGGCATCAACGCAGGGTTCTCGACGAGCTCCATGGTGCCGTCGGTCTTGTAGACCTTGTACTCCACGCTCGGCACCGTCTGCACGAGGTCGAGGTCGAACTCGCGCGTGAGCCGCTCCTGCACGATCTCCATGTGCAGCAGCCCGAGGAAACCGCAGCGGAACCCGAAGCCGAGGGCGGTGGAAGTCTCGGGCTGGTAGTTGAGGGAAGAATCGTTGAGCTTCAGCTTCTCCAGCGCGTCACGCAGGGTCTCGTACTGCTGGGTGTCCGTCGGGTACATGCCGGCGAACACGAACGAGCGCACCTCTTGATAGCCCGGCAGCGCCTCGGTGGCCCGGTTGTTCGCGTCGAAGATCGTGTCTCCGGCGCGCGTCTCGCTCACCGAGCGCACGCTCGCGACCACGTAGCCGACCTCGCCCGGCCCGAGCGAGTCCGTTCGCACCTGGCGCAGCTGGTTGTACCCGACCTCGTCGACCTCGTAGACCGATTCCGACGCGCCGAAGGTGATCTTCGTCCCCTTTCGCAACGTGCCATCCACCACCCGTACGCTCGGGATCGCCCCGCGATACTTGTCGTAGTACGAGTCGTAGATCAGGGCACGCAGGGGGGCGTTCTCGTCGCCGATCGGCGCCGGGACCTTCTCCACCACCGCCTCGAGCAGCTCGCGAATGCCGATGCCCGCCTTCGCGCTGACGCGCAGGATGTCGTCCGGATCGACCCCGAGCAGGTCCGAGACCTCCCGCGCCCGCCGATCGGGCTCGGCGCCGGGAAGATCGATCTTGTTGAGGATCGGGATGATCTCGAGCCCCGCGTCCATCGCCAGGAACAGGTTCGACAGCGTCTGCGCCTGGATCCCCTGGGAGGCGTCGACCACCAGCACCGCCCCCTCGCAGGCCGCGAGTGAACGCGAGACCTCGTACGTGAAATCCACGTGTCCCGGGGTGTCGATCAGGTTGAGCTCGTATTCCTGCCCACTGATGGCGGTGTAGCTCATCCGGACGGCGTTCAGCTTGATCGTGATCCCACGCTCACGCTCGAGGTCGAGCGTGTCGAGCACCTGCGCCTTCATCTCACGCTTCTGGAGCATGCCCGTCTCTTCGATGAGACGGTCGGCCAGGGTGGACTTCCCATGATCGATATGGGCGACGATACAGAAGTTGCGGATGTGGTCGAGCTTCACGGCGTCGCGGAAAGAGGCGAGGACTGCTGGCAGCCATGAAATATAGCCCGCCGCCTCCAGTGATGCGGAACGGCCGCGTCTCTGGGCAGAGACGCGGCCGCTCGCCGCCGCCGGCACCACCGCGGCGCCTACGGTTCCAGCGCTCGGCGAGCGTCCGGTGCGGGGGCCGGGGCACGGGCCGGGGTGGACACAGGGCTCGACGCTTCGCGCGCCGGCTCGGATCGCGCCGGCTCGGATCGCGCCGGCTCGGGCCTCGACCGCTCGATTCGTCCAGCCTCGGATCGTCCCTCCTCGGATCGGCCGGAACTCCTTGGCTCACTACGCGCCACCGCCTCTGGACGGGAGCGATCCGGCCTGGAGTCGGCCTGCCGGCTGTCGCGGATGCGTCGCTCCTCCCTGCTCGCCGCCGCCGACCTGTCTCCACCGCCGCCCGATGTTCCTCCCATTCGGCCCGACGGTTCTGCGCGCTCGCTGTTCACGCTGCCGTGGCGCTGCCAGGCGTCACGCCCGGAGAACGGCTCGCGAACGGTCGAGACCTGCTCGGGCGGTCGAAACCGAAGTCCGCCAATCATTCTGGGCGACCTCGGATCACCCCGCCGCGCCGCATCGTCGCCCGGAATCGCGTTTTCGATCCGTACCGTGATCACGGAGCCCCCGACATCATCAATATTTCGTTTCTTGGCGACTCGCTTCTGAGGCTCGCCTCCCGGAACTCCCGGAATCGTCTTCGGCGCCACGCTGTCGGCCGGCGATGGGGGCGGTGGGGGCGGCGTGACTGCCCTGATCGGCA
>JBBQYZ010000074.1:0-9346 GCA_038208205.1 Gemmatimonadales bacterium
GCGGCGCCGCGGCGCAGCTGCGCCGCGGCCACCACCGGCGACTTGTGCGTCTTCACGTGCGGACGAAGTCCCAGGCCATGCGCGCGGGCATACTCTGCCGCGCGGTCGAGGTTGCGATCCACGCGATCGAGATCCGCGACCAGCGCCGGCGTCTCGAGGGCATCGAGCAGGACGTCCGCGTTCATCGGCGACAGACGGAGCCGAGGGCGGTGGCAGGCGAGATGAGCATTCGCGGAAGCTACGACGGCGGCACACCCACGCAACGCGCCGGTTGATGACGCACGAGGAGGAGAACGCGCGAACGCTCATCCTGGCCCACGGCTGGAACGCGACAGCCTATCAGATCCTCAACCCCGGGATCGCCCGGTGGTTCAGCGCGTCGGGCGACGCTGTCGTCGGGTACGTCGCGCATGCGGGTACGCGTGTCGTCGCCGGTGCGCCGGTCTGTGCAGCGGCGCGACTCGAGGCGGTGGTGGCCGAGTTCGGGGCGGCGGCTCGGGTATCCGGCCAGCGAGTATGCTACTTTGCCGCTGGCGCACGCCTCGAATCGCTGCTCGTCCCGACGGGGCGGTGGTGCGCGGCCGGGCTCGGGGCCCAGCCGAGCTGGAACCCGGAACGGTGGCCGGCGATCGTGGCGCGCCGAGCGTCACTGCGTGCGCAGCTCAATCGCGCGCGCAACAAGGCCGTGCGCGTGGCTGAGTGGGACCCGCGCGATGGCACGCGCGACGGCGAGTTGCGTCGGTGCCTCGGCGAGTGGCTCGCGCGGCGTGGACTTCCACCACTGCACTTCCTCGTCGAGCCCGAGACACTGGGGCGGCTCGACGACCGGCGGCTCTTCGTGGCGGAGAGAGACAGCCGCGCGCTTGCGTTCCTGCTCGTGAGCCCGATCCCCGCACGCCAGGGTTGGCTCGTCGAGCAGATCATCCGTGGCGACCTTGCCCCGAACGGTACGGCGGAGCTGTTGCTCGACGCGGCGATGCGCGCGCTAGCGCAGAGTGGCGCACGGTACGTGACGCTCGGCCTCGCGCCCCTCTCGCTTCATAGCAATTTCGACGAGCGACGGATGCCGCGCTGGCTGCGCGGCGTGTTGCGGCTCGTGCGCGCGCACGGACGGCGGTTCTACAACTTCGAGGGACTCGACCGGTTCAAGGCGAAGTTCGATCCCGACGAATGGGAGGAGATCGTCGCCCTTGCCCAGGGGTCGTCATTTCCGCCGCGGGCGCTGTGGGCAGTCGCGGCGGCGTTCAGTCAGGGCTCGCCGCTCTACCTCATGGCGCGAGCGGTCGGCCGAGCGGCGCGTCAGGAAGTGCGGTGGGCGCGTGCCGCCCTGCGCCGTCTCGCCCGCGGTCGAAATAGCGAAGCGGCACGATGACACGGACGGTCTGCGCCTCCCACTCGCGTCCGACAGAGGCGCGCATGACGCGTGCGCGGTCGCCCTAGCGCGCGCGGCGCTCCTCGATGAGGGCGCCCGCGCCACGCTGCGGCGCCGCCAGCGGCTCGGGTATCGGGCGCTCGCCCATCAGGCGCGTCACGAAGCGCTGACCCTCGCCGATCCGCTCCACCTCCAGCGCAATCGCGTCCACGGACTGATCGAGGCGGGTGAGTCGGTCCATCAGTTCGGCCGGAAGGGCAGTGACCGCCATCGCGCTGCGACGCCAGATCCGGCGCGCGAACGCGATGCTGAGGGGCAGAAAGAAGATCACGAGGGCCAGCGCACCGAGCACGTACGCCTCTTCCGGCGGTCCGTTGCGCTGGATGATCTGCGGACGGGGCGCAACCACCGCACCCGGAGCAGACGCCGCCTTGGCGACCGCTGCCTGGGCGGAGGCAAGCTGCGCGTCGGTGGCCGAGATGCGCGCGTCGAGCGCGATGATCCGCTGCTCCAGGCCGACCCGATCGGGTCCGCGCACCGATTCCTCCTGCAGCTGATTGGAGATCGAGCTGCGCTCGTCGCGCAGCGATTCCAGTTGGTCGGAGAGCTCGCGGCGCTGGGCCACGTAGCCCTCATACACGGCGCTCGGAGTCTGCGGCTGGTCGACGATGCCGACCCGCTGCCCCGGGGCGAGAATGGGCGCGGGAGCAGCGCGCGGCGAGGGAGGAGCTGTCTGCATCTGGGTACCGTTCGGCTCGAAGGGAGCGGCCCGGAGGGGCCGCGCGAGTCCTCGCCATACGATGTTCTCCCCGCCGCCGTTTCACAACGCCTTCGCCGGCGTGTCGTCACGCCGCTGGCGCTCCGCGCTCGAAGACGCGCTGCAGCAGCGCCTGGGCCTCACCCTGAATGCGTCGCAGGTGGTCCGTGCCCTCGAAGCTCTCGGCGTACAGCTTGTAGACTTCCTCGGTGCCCGATGGACGCGCCGCGAACCAGCCGCTCCTCGTGCTCACCTTGAGACCACCGATCGGGGCACCGCCGATCATCGTGACCATGGCCGTGATCGGCTCACCTGCCAACTCCGTCGCGCCCACGTCGGCCGGCGCGAGTCGCGAGAGCACGGCCTTCTGCTCCCGCGAGGCCGGCGCATCGATGCGCTCGTAGGCCGGGGTGCCGAACTCCGTGGTGAGGGCCGCATAGCGCTCGCCCGGATCACGACCGGCGACGGCCGTCATCTCGGCGGCGAGCAGCCCGAGGATGATGCCGTCCTTGTCGGTGGTCCAGACCGTTCCGTCACGCCGGAGGAAGGTCGCACCGGCGCTCTCCTCGCCCACGAATCCGAGCGAGCCCTCTGTGAGCCCCTCGACGAACCACTTGAAGCCGACCGGTACTTCGAACAGTCGGCGGCCGAGCCGACCGACGACGCGGTCGATCATGCCGCTGCTGACGACCGTCTTGCCGATGCCGATGTCGCTGCGCCAACCGGGACGGTGCGCAGCGAGGTACTCGATCGCCACGGCGAGATAGTGGTTCGGGTTCATCAGCCCCGTGCTGCGTGCTACGATCCCATGGCGGTCGTGGTCGGGGTCGCAGGCCCAGGCGACGTCGAACCGGTCGCGAAGGCCGATGAGCCGCTGCATGGCGTAGGGCGACGAGCAGTCCATCCTGATTCGCCCGTCCCAGTCCACGCTCATGAACCGGAAGCTCGCGTCGACGACCTCGCTCACTACGGTGAGGGGAATGCGATAGCGGTCGGCGATCTCGCCCCAATACGCCACGCCCGCACCACCCAGCGGATCCACCCCGATCGCCACCTCGGCGCCACGAATCGCGTCGAAGTCGATCACGGTCGGCAAGTCGCCGACGTAAGCATCCAGATAGTCGTGGCGGTGCGTCGTCGGCGCGGCGAGCGCCCGTACCAGTGGCACGCGGCGCACGTCGCGCAGCGCGCCCTCGAGGATGGCATTGGCGCGATCCTGCACCCATCCGGTGACCGCAGTATCGGCGGGTCCGCCGTTGGGTGGGTTGTACTTGAACCCACCGTCGTCGGGCGGATTGTGCGAGGGAGTGACGACGATGCCATCGGCGAGTCCACGCGGCGCGGCGCGATTATGGGCGAGTATCGCGTGCGAGACTGCCGGCGTCGGCGTGTACCCGTCGCGGGCGTCGATCATCACGTGCACCTCGTTCGCGGCCAGCACCTCGAGGGTGGAGGCGAACGCCGGCGCCGAGAGTGCGTGCGTATCGATGCCGATGAAGAGCGGGCCGCCGATACCGTGCGCTCGCCGATGTTCGCAGATCGCCTGAGTGATGGCGAGGATGTGCGCCTCGTTGAACGCGCCGCGCAACGAAGAGCCGCGGTGCCCCGAGGTGCCGAAGCTCACCCGCTCCTCTCGCACGCCCGGGTCGGGGCGTCGCGTGTAGTACTCCGACACGAGTCGGGGAACGTTCACGAGCATCGACTGCTCAGCGGGCTTACCTGCTCTGGGATCGACGGGCATGGCGCAGTGGAAGGGTAGCCGCGCCGCCAGCGGGCGGACGCGCCGAAGCTAGTGGGTCAGTCGGACCCGACGTACATCATCCCGCTCGGCGGCGTCTCGCGCAGCTGCCCTTCGCGTTCCTCGGCAACGAGCTGGCGGCCTGCCATGCACATGGCCATCTCCACCACGATCGCCTCCGGAGTGTCCGGGCATGATCGCCGCAGCTGCGGCGTGAGCTCGAGCACCAGCATGCGGAGACGTCTCGCCCGCCTCCGCGCGACCACTTCATCGTCCGACATCAGCCTGCCCCGTCAGTGAGTGAGTCCCGATCGCACCGCTGGCGCTGCTGGCGCCATCGTGAAGAGACGCCACGCCGGCGGCACGCGTCACACGAGGCTTACAGTTCATGACGCGTGCCCGGCCACTCGGAACAGGCGCTCGCGATGCGGGATACGTAGACCATGATACCGATCTCCGTGCTGGACCTCGCGCCCATCGTGGCTGGAGGCAGCGCCGCACAGGCCTTTCACAACACGCTCGACCTCGCGAGGCACGCCGAGCGGTGGGGCTACCATCGGTACTGGCTGGCCGAGCATCACAACATGCCGGGGATAGCGAGCGCGGCGACGTCGGTCGTGATGGGGTACGTGGCGGCTGGCACCATGAACATCCGGATCGGCGCCGGAGGGGTGATGCTTCCCAATCACTCGCCGCTCGTGATCGCCGAACAGTTCGGCACGCTGGAATCGCTCTATCCCGGACGAATCGACCTTGGCCTCGGCCGTGCTCCGGGCAGCGATCGGCACGCTAGGATGGCGCTGCGCCGCGATCCGATGAGCTCGGACCGGTTTCCACAAGACGTCATGGAGCTGCAGGGCTACTTCTGCCCCGCCGCGCCGGGACAGTTGGTCCGGGCCGTACCGGGCGAGGGGCTCCGCGTGCCGATCTGGCTGTTGGGCTCGAGCTTGTTCAGCGCGCGCCTCGCGGCCATGCTCGGCCTGCCCTTCGCCTTCGCGTCGCACTTCGCGCCCGCCCTCATGAGCCAGGCGCTCGAGGTCTACCGGGGCAATTTCACGCCGTCGCCCGAGTTGTCGGCGCCGTACGCCATGCTCGGCGTGAGTGTCGTGGCGGCAGACTTCGACGCGCAGGCGCAGCGCCTTGCGACCTCGCTACAGCAGCAGTTTCTCGCGCTGCAGCGCGGGAGGCCGCGGCAGCTGCAACCGCCGGTCGATGATCTCGACGCGCTCTGGTCGCCGGAGGAGCGCGCCGCGGTCGAGCGAACGCTGTCGCACGCCATCGTGGGCAACCCGGACGTGGTGCGCCGTCGCCTCGAGTCGTTCGTGAAGGTGACGCGCGCGGATGAGCTCATGATCACCGCGCACATCTTCGATCATTCCGCACGACTGCGCTCGTATGAGCTGGTGGCGCAGGCGATGGAATCGTTGCAGGGCGCCAGCGTCGCGTGAGTGCGAGGCGCGAGCGCGCATGCCGACGCTCAGCAGCGCGGACGAGGGGTGCGCGGCAGTGCTGACGCGCCCGGCCGTGCCGAGCGGCGGGTGCCGAGCGGTGGGCGAAGGTTGTCCGGCCGAGACTGACCCGCCAGATGATTGCGCGCCATGCGTTCGATCATTGCCTGAAGCTCGCCGGGGCTGAAGAAGCCGCAGACCCGCCGCATGGACGGGGTAAAGGCATCCACGATCTGATCCAGCCGATCATCCCGCATCATCGCGACCTGCTGCCGCTCGAACCGCATGTCGTCCTCACGTTGCCCAGGTTCATGAAGAGCTTGCTCCCTCAGGGACGCGACAGCCTCTTCGTCGTCACCGAGCCCCGCCGTCCGAAGGGTCTGGCGATGAGCCGCGGCCTCGCGCGACTTGCGGACTCGGCTGGAAGGTGGCAGCTTGGCGCGCAGGCAGGCCGATAGACTCTCTTCTGGGGGCGAGCGGCACATGGCGCGGGACGGCTACGAGGTCGAGTTGCTAGGCGGTCCGCTGGCGGGAGGTACCGCCCGGGTGCGAGACACCGAAGTCCGACTGGCCGTCGTTCGCGAGGCCGGCCAGCTCTACATGCGGGATCCCACCTGCGAACCGATCGACCTGTCACCGGCCGCACGGGTGATCGGCAGCTACGGCTTCAGCCGCCGCGAGGAAGCGCTCGTCTGGTTCCCAGCGCTGTAGCTTCGCTCTGCTCCGCTCTGCTCCGCTCGAGCGACGGCGGAGGGCGACGGGCACCCTTGGATACTCGCGCATGCTTCTGATCGACAACTGCGACATCACGGACGCCCGGGTCAACCTGGCGCTCGAGGAGTACGTGTTTCGTCGGAAGCCGGCCGATGAGGACGTACTCCTGTTCTACGTCAACGCACCAGCGATCATCATCGGGCGCAATCAGAACACGACCGAGGAGATCGATGCCGACATCGTGGCGTCGCGCGGGGTGACCGTGGTGCGCCGCGTGTCCGGTGGTGGCGCCGTCTATCACGATCTGGGCAACCTGAACTTCAGCTTCATGACGCCTGACGTGCGAGGCCGCTTCAACCGCTACGACCAGTTCACCCGACCCGTGATCGAGGTGCTGCGCGACCTCGGAGTGCCCGCCGAGCTGAGTGGCCGCAACGACATCCTCGCCGATGGCCGGAAGATCTCGGGGAACGCACAGTTCGCGTCGCCGTCGCGCATGTTCAGCCACGGCACGCTGCTCCTGGACACGGACCTCGACGCCGTCACGGCCGCGCTGCGCCCCAAGCCCGGCAAGGTCGAGAGCAAGGGTGTGAAGAGCATCCGCAGCCGAGTTGCCAACATCAGCGAGTTCCTCGCCACGCCGATCGATGTCGTGGAGCTTCGCGAGCGCATCATCAGTCGGATCTTCGGTACGCGCGATCGGGCGCGCATCCCGCACATCCTCCTCGAGAGCTCCGACTGGGCCGCCGTGCACGCGCTGGTCGCGAACCGGTACGGGACGTGGGCGTGGAACTACGGGGAGAATCCCGCGAGCAACGTGCAGCGTGCGCGGCGCTTTCCCGCCGGGGAGATCGACGTGCGACTCGATGTGCGGGACGGCCACATCGCTGGCGCGCGGGTCTTCGGCGATTTCATGGGGCGTGAGGACGTGTCCCTGCTGGAAGCCCGGCTGGTCGGCGCGGCATACGCGCGGGAGGAGATCGCCTCGAGGCTCACTGGCGTCAGCCTCGACGACTTCTTCGGCGAGGTACCGCGCGAGGAAGTGCTACAGCTCTTCGTTCCCTGACCGGGGCCTCGCCGTATGGCGAGGCCCCGCGAAGCTCGGCACGGATGCCGCGAAGAAGTCGGACGAACTCAGTAGATGTAGACCTTCGTGCCCACGGGCACGTTGTCGTACAGCCACTCGATGTCGGCATCCGCGAGCCGCACGCATCCATGCGTGGCACTCGATCCGATCGAGGCCGCGTACGGAGTTCCGTGCAGCAGGAAGCCGTCGCCGAGGAAGAGCCGATAGAGCCCGAGCTCACCCTGCACCTGCCGCTGCTTCGTGTCGAGCGGTGGGATGAACAGCGTGTTGTCGAACACGATGTGTTCATCGAGGACGAGGGGCTGGAACTCCTTCGACCCCGGCGCGATGATGCCGACCTCCTCGCCGACGACCTTCAGTTTGGTGCCGTCGCGCAGATAGATCGTCTGCCCTCGCGAGACCGTTCGCAGCTTGAGGTCGTTCTCGAGGGCCACCTCGGCAAAGTGCCAATCGGGGGGCCGCCAGACGGGGTCCTTCTCCTTTCCGAGCACTCGCCGCACGCCACGCGGAGTCTCGAAGCGCCAGGAGCGGCCGCCGTAGCTCAGTGTGGTGTTCAATGCCGTCGCCACAGGTGCGGCGCGCAGCGTGTCGTCCTTCCGAATCACGAACAGCTGATGGCCGAACAGGTCCACGACGATGCGAAAATCGTCCGCACGCTCGGCCACCATCCGGGCGCGAACCCATTCGAGACTGTCCTTGGGGGACTTGAACAGCCGGGCGACGACTTCCGGCACGGGCATCGTCCCCGTGATCGGCACCTCGACCGCCGCGGCGCTGACGGACGAATCGCCAGCGGCGACGGATGCGCTGTCGACACTGCGCCTGGCGATCCGGGAGAGCAGCGAGCGAAGGCGGCTCGCGGCTTTGAGCGAATCTTCCACGCCGACCGCCTGCACCGGGTCGCGCAGCGGCGCAGTGCCCTGGGCGCGCGCGATCGGGGCGAATGCGGCGAGCATGGTGAGCAGGGGAAGGCCCTGCCGGAAGGTGCAGAAAGGGAGAGTCGGCATCGTCCTGGTGGTATACCACGGATCGGGAAAGGGTTCATCCGGTCCGCGGCTCGCTGGTACGAACGCACTGCGGTGACCAGGGGCCCCGGTAAATGACCCCTCAGGAAGGCCGACGTAACCAAGCGAGGCGCCGGCCCACGGTGGAGCAAGGGAACGAGCCGCGGTCTCGCCTCACACCGACGCATTCGCGGGAGGCATTAGGTTGATGCACGGCTCGGCGACGAGATCGGTCATCGCCCGACGCCTGGCTGGACTGCTCCGACCTGTCACGGTGAGACGCACGTGCTAGAAGACCTTTTCGTGAACAACAGGGCGTGGGCCGCGGGGATGACGCGGCAGGACCCCGAGTTCTTCCGCCGCCTGTCTCGCCAGCAGGCGCCCCAGTACCTGTGGATCGGATGCGCGGACAGCCGGGTGCCCGCCAATGAGATCGTGGGGCTGCTGCCCGGCGAGCTGTTCGTTCATCGGAACGTCGCGAACGTGGTGGTTCACGCTGACCTGAACTGTCTCTCGGTGATGCAGTATGCGGTCGACGTGCTCCGGGTGGCTCACATCATCGTGGCCGGGCACTACGGCTGCGGCGGCGTGCTTGCCGCCCTTCGCGACGACCGACTCGGCCTGGTGGACAATTGGCTTCGCCACGTTCAGGACGTACGCTGGAAGCATCAGGAGCAACTCGACGCTTTGGAGAGCGAGTCGCAGCGGCACAACCGGCTGTGCGAGCTGAATGTCGTGGAACAGGTGGTCAACGTCAGTCAGACGACGGTGGTGCGAGATGCGTGGGCGCGCGGCCAGACTCTGGCAGTGCACGGATGGATCTACGGCATCCACGACGGAGTGATCCGGGACCTCGACATCTCCGTCGCCGCACCGCTTCACCGTCCTGTCGACGCGGTCGGCGTCGAAGCGGCGCGGCGTATCGCTCGATGAAGTAGCTCTCCGACATCCGGAATGGTGCGCGCGAGCTTGCTCGAGCATGAATGGCTGTGGGGTTGGGATTCCACGCCGGGCATCGTCTCGGTCCACGCGTCGCTGGATGGTCAGGCCGTGGTATGGCGTCGCATCGCCGAGACCGGTGCGCTCGTGCGAGAGGACGAGCGCTTTCGACCGTGGATGCTCCTGGCCCGTCTCGACGACCTGCGACATCTCGGGCGTCGCCTCGGGCGCGCGAACGATCACGGTGCCGACATCCGCTATCAGGAGCTCGAGGGCCCCGGCGCGCT